>JBQDFB010000004.1:0-52681 GCA_052085045.1 Microbacteriaceae bacterium
TCGTGGCCGAGCGCACCGATGAGGGCTTTCGCATGAACGTGCTGCTGCCGTCCGGCGCGGGGGCCTGACTGCTCCCACCCGCCGCGTCCGGAGGGGCGCGTTTGCCGTGCGCGAAAAAAGTTGCTCGGACAGGAATATCATCGAGTAATAGTTGTTCGAACAAGGAATGATCCATCCGGGATCACGAAAGGGAGAACGATGTCTACGACGAACACGACCACACGAACCGTAACGGCCTTCGACCCCATCTCGGTCGGGCGCCTGCGCCTGCGCAATCGCATCGTGATGTCACCGATGACCCGCAGCCGCGCATACGGCACGACCGCTTCTGCCGACATGGCGGAGTACTACGCGCAGCGCGCCGGGGCGGGTCTCATCATCACCGAGGGGATCCAGCCGAGCGCAGTCGGGCAGGGCTACCCCAACACTCCGGGCTTGCACACGCCCGAGCAGGTCGCTTCCTGGCGCGCGGTCACTGATCGCGTGCACGCGGAGGGCGGCGTGATCGTCGCCCAGCTCATGCACACCGGCCGGATCGGGCACCCGGTCACCACGGATGCTGTGGGCAACGAGGGTCTCGTGCCGGTGGGGCCGTCGGCGGTGCAGGCTGCTGGGCAGATCTTCACGCCTGCGGGGATGAAGGACTATGTCGTGCCGGTCGAGCTGACCGAGGACGGCATCCAGAGCACGATCGCCGATTTCGTCGACGCGGCCCGCAATGCCATCGAGGCCGGGTTCGACGCCGTCGAGATTCACGGCGCGAACGGGTACCTGTTGCACCAGTTCCTCGCTCCCAACGCCAACCAGCGCACCGACCGCTGGGGCGGCAGCGTGGACAACCGCATCCGGCTCACCGTCGAGGTCGCCCGCGCCGTCTCCGAGGCGATCGGCGCCGAGCGCACCGGGATCCGCCTCTCTCCGCACAACGGTCTCGGCCACACGGTCGAAAGCGACCACCTCGACGTGTACCCCGTGCTGATCGAGCGTCTCGCGGCGCTGAAGCTCGCGTACCTTCACCTCATCGAGTCCGGCGATCCGGCGTTCACGTCGACGGTGCGGGAGTTGTGGGACGGCGTGCTCATCGTCAATGCGGCGGGGCCCGATCCGCTGACGCACCCGCGCCGCACCGAGCTCGTTGCGCAGGGCGTGGCGGACCTCGTGTCATTCGGGCGGCTGTTCATCGCCAACCCCGACCTCGTCGAGCGTCTTGCTGCGGGGTCGGAGGTCGCACTTCCCGATCTCAGCAAGGCCTATGGCGGCGACAGCGCCGGTTACACCGACTACCCGCGTCTCGCCGATGCCGTCTCCGGCGAGTAGCTCTTCGGCTTCGAAAGGAACATTCATCATGTCCAGCGCAATTGCCACAGCATCCCTCGCCGCCGATCACCGCACGGGGCGCGTCGTCGTCATCACCGGCGCGGCCGGGGGAGTGGGTGCCCAGCTCACCGCCCGCTTTCTCGACAACGGCGACACCGTGATCGCGACCGATATCTCCGAAGATGCGTTGCAGCGGCTGCGCGACGATCTCGACTCGAAGCGCCTCGTGACCCTCGCCGCCGCGATCACCGACGAGGAGCAGGTCGACGCCCTGGCTGACGTCGCGCGGTCGTTCGGACGCGTCGATGTGCTGCTCAATGTCGCCGGGTTCTTTCCGTTCGACATGTTCGCTGAGACGACCGCCGATCGCTGGCGGGCCGTGATCGACGTGAATCTCACGGGGTACTTTCTGGTCACGCATGCGCTCCTGCCGTTGATGCAGGGGCACGGGTGGGGGCGGATCGTCAACGTCGGGTCGGCGTCGATGTTCCCGGGAGTCGCCGGACAGGTGCACTACGTCTCGGCCAAGACGGGGCTCATCGGCTTCACGCGCAGCCTGGCCCGCGAGGTGGGCGAAGACGGTATCACCGTGAATCTGCTCACCCCGGGGCTCACGCTCACCGGGCCCGTGCGGGAGAAGTTTCCGGAGGCGCTCATCGAGAGCCAGCGGGAAGGTCCTGCCCTCAAGCGCGATCAGCACGCCGAGGATCTCGTGGGGCCGATGTTCTTCCTCGCGTCGCCGGATGCCGACTTCGTCACCGGGCAGACCCTGAATGTCGACGGGGGCATGTTCATGAATTGATGCGCTCGCCGCAGGCGCCTGGCTGCGCGGCGTCGTACGCTGATCGGATGGACACGCCGTTGAAGCTGAGCGCGGGGCCGCTCAGTCAGGGCATCTTCCGCGTCGCCAGGTTGCACAAGGCCCTGGCGGCGCGGTTGCTGCGGGAGTCTGGACTGCGACCGGGTCAGGAGCTCGTGCTCATGACGCTGTGGCAGACCGGTCCGCAGCGGCTCGTCGACCTCGCCCAATCGTTGGATGCTGACGCCCCGACCATGACGCGCAGCATCGCACGGCTCGAGAAGGTCGGGCTGGTCTCGCGTCGCCGATCGCCGTCCGATGGACGGGTGATCATCGTGGGGGCGACCGAGGCCAGCCTGGACCTCCGCGCGAAGGTCGAAGCCGCGTGGGCCGAGCTCGAGCGCCGTACGGTGGGCAGCTTTCCCGTCGAGCGCCGCGCCGAGATCCAGGCGGCGCTGAGCGCGCTTGAGGGGAACTTGGGGGGCGCTGCTGAGGCGGTTGGCGAGGATCAGTCTCGGGGGTAGCGGGCTTCCGCCCGCTCGCTCGCGACCGTCCGCCCGTCGGTGAAACGTGCCTCCGCGCTTGTCCTTCCAGGGTAGGTTCGCGAGGGCGCGTGAGGGTCCTGTTCGCCAGTGGCACAACATGCAAGTGAATGGAATATTGTGGCGTGATGTGCCTGCGCGACAAGGTCATCCCGGCGGCTGCAATGAAGTACCGTGTGCGCGAGGGGGTTGTATATGGAGATTGGATCGGTTGCCGAGGTAGTCGCCGCTGTTGGTGGTCTCGCAGCGGCGGTCGTCAGCATTCTTGCGCTCGTAACTGCGGTGGCGGCCAACAGGACCGCCGAGAACACGCGGCGCGAGGCGAAAGCCTATGCCGACGAGACCATCGCCCGCGAAAAGCTACGGCAGCACACTGAGGTAGCGCGACAACTGCAGGCGTGGTGGGTCGTGTGGCACGGCGAAAAAGGCAAGCGATTCGGCATCCTCGTCACCAACGCAGGTGAAGGCGCGACTGTGTTTCGAAACGTGCGCATCGAGACTCAAGGGAACGTGAACGTCAAGGGCTCAAGAGGGGATATCGCCTTCACCTCCTTGCCGCCCGGGTCATACGTGATCCCGAGCAACGCTGCTGGCGCGGAACAGCCGTGGGGCGACCTTGAACTAGCAACGCCTGAGGTTAAGTACGAGCCTCTTGTCAAAGCCAGAAACTATGTCGTGACACGAATAACGTTCGAAGATCCGGTGAAGTCTCAGTGGACGTGGACGCCTGAGGATGGACTGGGCTCCGCCACAATGACAGCGTGAAATCGTCGCTCTTCATGAGAGCAACGGGGTTAAATCGCTGAGAGGAACTGACGGATGCGGCCCCGCAACCCCGGATCGCACACGTACACGTACGTCCCGAGCATCCCGCGCGTGAGCAGCACGCCGTAGATGTTGCGGATGAAGACGAGCAGGTCGTCGTCATCGAACGTGTCGGCAAGATGCCCGGTGCGTTCCTTGCCCTTCTTGTCGCGGTAGGCGTCCCAGTCGGCAACGATCTCGCCAGTGTCGGACGACACCCGCAGATCCGGGCCGATGATCACGCCCGCGTAGTTGAGGTCATAACCCTGAACGGTGTGGATTGAACCGACTTCGTCGAGAGAACCCGGTGAGTTGATCCAGTCCTTGTCCGTGCTGTTCCAGCGCAGTTTCACACCGTCGAGCTCGATGTCGAATGCGGCGGGATCTCGTCGCGATACCCAGTCCCACGCGTACCCTGCGACGAGACGGGACAGCCCGGCCTCCGCGTCGCGCGCACGGATAGCTGACCGCATCTCGCCGAGGTCGTCGAAGAACTGCAGGTCGTAATCGCCGAGATCGGGGCGGGCGGGGCTCTCGTCACGGAGCAGAGGCGTATGAACTCGACGTAGTCGGCACCTGCCTGGACGCGCATCTGTGTCGTGAGCAGGTAGTGGCGGTGCAGATCGCGTGCAGCCCGAACCTCGGCAGAGAGCACCGCCGGCGACAGGTCGTGCGGACGCACGCTCTGCTCGCCGTCCACGAGCAGCAATTGATGCTTGCTACGGGCCTTGATCCAATCGAGCTGTGTGTAGCTCGGATCATCCTGACCGAACAGCGAGGCGTTGATCTCGCGGAACTTCTTGTTCTGCACGCCCGACGCCTGGTTCGCCCGCTGACCGAGGCGGTGCGTTTCGTCAACGAGGATCAGGTTGAACTCGGCATCGGATTCGCCGACCTGGAACGGAGTCATCACCATGGTCGGATCGAGCCGAGGGGTCTTCTTGAACACCTTCTTCACTGACTCGCGCAGCGACTGTTGGGGGATCACGAGCGCCATCCGCAGGCCCCTAAGGTGCTCGCGGTTCTCGGGGACGAAGAACTCCGCGAAAATCGAGTCGGGCTGCACGTCGTCGTGGTCTTGGTAGTCGCGGATATCGGCGAGCAGTTTCATGAGGAAGGTCGCGATGATCGTCTTGCCTGTGCCCGGATTGCCCTGCACGACGAGCGTCGAGCGCGCTTCGGGATGCTCCAGCTCGGCGAGCAGCCCTTCGACAATGTCGGTGATGGCGATGGCCTGGTCATCGTTGAGTGCTTTGAAAGGCGACAGCTTGAACAGGTCGGAATTCTCGATCTGCGGGATGCTGCGCGAGAACAGGCCTTCGGCGCGAAGCGCCTCGAATACGTCACGGAAAGACTCGCGATACAGATCGCGATCGTAGTACTGCGCGTCGGTGAGGCCGTCGTTGCTGTTGAGGAGTTCGTATCGACCATCGCCGTGGAACCAGCGGATGAGATGCGACTCGAGATCGAGGCAGACGGACTTGTTGAAGCGTTCGTCAACCACGACGCGGATCGACTCGAGGCCCTCGTGCCTCTTCGAGCCGGCAAGATGCTGCCGCATTCGGATTGCCGTATTGACGGTCTCGCCAACGTAGAGCGCCGGCGTCTTGCGGTTGTCGGCGCCGTCGATCACGTAGACGACCGGCCAGTTGGTGTGGCGTGAGTCATCGTGCGCCCAGGTATCGACTGCCTGTCGCTGAAAGGGCAGGCGCTGGATGCTGAAGCCGCTCATTCCTCTTTCCCAGAGGTTTCTTGTTCCTTGGCGAGTTCGGTGTACTTGGTCATCCGCCCCTTGGCGAGGTGAACGGGATATTTCGCCTCAGTCGACTCGAGCTTTCGCATCACGATGTCGTCGAGATCGACGCCGATCTTGTTCGCGAGATGGATGCAGTACGTGACGACGTCGGCGAGTTCCTCCTCGACTCGCGCCTGATCGAAATCGGATGACCACTGGAAGCACTCAAGCAGCTCAGATGCCTCGATCGAGATGCTCTTTGCCAGGTTCTCAGGGGAGTGAAACTTATCCCACTCGCGGGCGGCGACGAATGCGCGGAGCGCGGTGAGAGTTGACGACGACGGCATGAGGCTGACGGTATCAGCTTGGCTAGCGCCGCAAATCGTCCTACGAGGCCGGCTGAATTCCTGACTCGACAAGATAGTCGTAGAGACTCTTCTCCAACGGTGACTCCAAAGCTAGCGACATCGTAACGACGTTTGCTGAGTTCCTTGGCATCACGGCTTGTCTTGGCTCATATGCCGACACAGGGCCGACGTAGTAGTGGTCAGATCCCTCGCCGTCCTCCTTCTTTACAAATAGGTGGAGATCGACGTCATTGCTGATTATTGGTGCGAGCTCCGCAGATCGGAGCGTTCTGTTCGAACGTGAGTACCAGTGCATGATGCCTTCATTCAGGAACTCGTCGCCATAGTCGGTTGCCTCGGAGACGTCTTCATGTTTCTCGTAAGTCACGAAGATCGGGCACGTGCCGGTGGAAGAGTCCATCTTGTAACCGTTGATGACGCCTTCTTCGTTTCGCTCCCAGTTGAGTAGACGACAAGCGTCCTTACGCGAGTATGTTGATCCGATCCGCAGCGAGCTCGACCACGAGTACTTGTGTCGCGAAATGTAAAGACCAGTTTCCACGAGGTCCGCGAGGTGATGGGCGAAGCGCGGGTTGCGTAGCAGATCGAGCGCGTGCGGCGTGAGGTCGATACCTGCAGATGTGACCCGCACAAGCGGGCCTCCGAACGGAGCCCGTTTCGCTGGCTGGTAGAACTCTTGCGTGAGGACGCGTTTTGCCGAGCGCAGGGTTGCTGGATTCGTCGCGCACCTCTGACTCCGCAGCAGCTCCACAAGACTCTCCTGGCTCACGGTTGCACGCGCGCTCATAAGTTCTCGAAGAATCAAAAGCTCGTGGGGACGCTTGCCGTTTAAGATCTCGCGGGAAAAGTACGTGAGCGCAGCGCTCTCTTCGGGGGTCGGCGCATTGTCCTCGCGATTGAGCTTGTGTAGAAGCTCCCAGTAATTCCGGCTGGTCGTCGCAACGACGACTGGATCTGCCGTGTCGTAGCGCGCAAAGTCCAGGAGGTCGGGTGCACGGCCAAGTCGATTCGCCAGGTTACTGACCTCGAGTTTCAAACCCTTGAGGCTGTTGAGCTTCGCTGCACGAAGGGACCTAAAAATGCGTTCGCGCGAGATCTCATCGAAGTTGACGCTGGAGAGACCGGAGATCGCGCCCGCTTCCTGCGAATCCATGATCTTCTTGCGTATCGAGTCTTTGTTTAGGCTGTTGTCCCCGAAGAGCGCGATCGGGATCAGGTAGTTGTTTGCGTAGTTCCCGATGAAGTCAATAACGATCAGGTGATCCTTACCCGCGGCCTTCCGCAGACCGCGGCCGAGCTGCTGCGTGAAGATGATGCTTGATTTTGTCTGGCGGAGCATCACGACTTGATTCACGCTTGGAATGTCGATTCCCTCGTTGAAGACATCGACCGTAACGATGTAGTCGAGCTCGCCTGCCTCGAGCTGTCGCACGACGGACTCACGGACCTCGATGGAGTCTTGTCCAGTTAGTGCCGTCGTTCGCACCGTGCGTCCGTGTATTCGGCGATCGTTCAGGAGCGCAACCAGATCCCGTGCCTCGTCTTTGCGGCTGCAGAAGATGAGGCCGCGAGCAGGACTGCCGACATGACCGTACTTTTCGATCGCCGCGATGATGTGATCGACGCGTTCAGGAGCCACCAAGGTGGAGAGTTGACTGGCTTCGTCGATCACCTCGTCGTCACGGATGAAGTCGGTGACGCCGTAGTAGTGGAACGGCGAAAGCATGTCTTCTTCGAGGGCTTGCTGGAGGCGGATCTCGTAGGGAACGTTGAAGTCGAAAAGCTCGAAAACGTTGAACCCATCCGTGCGCTCGGGAGTTGCGGTCATGCCGAGCAGGAAATGCGGCTTCAAGTGATCGATCAGCTTGCGGTACGATCCTGCACCTGCGCGATGAACCTCGTCGATGAGGACGTAATCAAAATGCCCTGGCGGTACCTCAGAGAGGTTCTCGGCGATTGACAGCGACTGGATCGTACCGAACACGTACTTGCGGTCTAGGTCCCGCCTGGATCCGACGAACTTGCCAAACTCGTCATCTTGCGCGCCGAGCACGCGACTAAACTCTTCGATGGCGCGATCTAGAATCTGCTCGCGATGCACGACGAATAGCATTCGTCTCGGTTTGAAGGATCGTACGTCCAGAGCCGAGAGAATCGTTTTGCCCGTTCCCGTTGCAGACACTATGACTGCGCGCCGTTCCCCGGAATCCCGCAGTTTCTGGATCTCGCTGAGCGCTTCATTCTGCATGGCGTTTGGAGTGATGATCCCGCCTGGCGGGAGCAAAGAGGCGTCACTCCCGTTAATGCGGAGGGCAGGCGATCGCGGTGCTGGCGGCACGTACGTGGCGGCATACATGTCAATCCACTCCTGGGTCAGGGGTGTAGATGCTGCTAACTGTCCGTCGACGGCACGGCGCAGTTGGTCGACGATGTCGCCATCGGGCAGGGCAGAGAACCGCAGATTCCACTCATGGTTCGTCAGAAGCGCAGATTCCGTGAGGTTCGAGCTGCCGACGATCGCCGTTGTGCTGTTCGCTTGCTCGAACAGGTACCCCTTTGCGTGAAATCCGCCGCGTGTCCCCGCATACACGAAGACGTCGACGCCTGGAATGTTGAGGAGCTCGCGAAAGGCCGCAGGCGAATTGAACCCCAAGTAGGTTGACGTGATTACTCGTCCCTTGCCAGGGAAGTCGAGCAGTGCCTGCTTGAGCATTGCAATCGCACTCGTCGTTACGAACGCTGTCGAAAAAGTAAACGACAACGATCGGCGGAGCTCGTTGCGAATAGCGCGGAGCATCGTGTTCGCGCCATCGTTGGCGATGAGCATTGGATGAAAAACCTGATCAGACTGCAATGAGTTGTCAAAGAATCCGAATGAGTTGTCGAGACGTAGTTGCTCGAGGGTCCTGTCCATGCCGAGCTCAGTCGGTGAAGTCGCGCATAATTTGGTCCACTGCCGGAATGTCGGCCGGCGCCCATTCAACCGAGTTGAGTCGTTTCGCGGGGATCCAACGAATCTCCGAATGCTCAGTCAGCTGGGGTTCGCCGTCGATGAGGGTGGCGTAAAACGTAGTCAGCGTAACCACCCCAAAGTCGTACTCGTGGCTCGTGGTCTCTACTCGCTCCCCCACCTCGATTGTGCACAGCAGCTCTTCTTCCATTTCTCGGCGAAGGGCTTGTTCCGGGGTCTCGCCGGTCTCAATCTTGCCCCCTGGGAATTCCCACATTCCTGGAAGGGACATCGACGGACTTCGTTGTGCCGAGAGGATCGTTGTGTCGCGAACGACGACCGCGCCGACAACGTGGATCTGCTTCTTCACGTGACTCTCCGTACCTGGGCAGTTTTCGATCCAAGCCTAGCGACGGCCTCGAGTAGCGTCGCTTCGACGCGTCGCCCTGGGCTCATCGCCATGCAGAAAGGGCGTGCCGTCCGAGTCCACCCTGGGCTGGAAAGGAAGAGGCACCCCGAGGTTGCGTTCTGTGGTGGGCGGCCTGCCCCCTACCGCCCACCACGTCTGACGTTCTTACGGCTGAACGAACACCTCGTCAGCCAGCATCCCCGGGCGAACCCGGATCAGAGCCGTCTCCCCATCGGGAATGAGAAATGCCTGAGAACCGGTGGCTGATGCGCCGTTGTACAGCTCATCCATGCCGAAGTCGTCCTCGAGGATCGCGACGTTGTCGTAGCTGTTGACGACGTTCCCCGCGCTCGTGACGAAGGCCGTGCTGACCTCGGCGGCCAGACCCGACTCCTCGCCCGTGTAGGTGACGGTGTAGTTGATGACCTCGTAGTGCGAACCCGCTGGTGCCGGGTCGTTGAAGCCATTCGCTGCCACGGCCGCGGCGCCGTCGACCGTGTGGCTGTTCACCACGACGGTCCAATCGGACGAGCTGATCTCCGAACCCAGCGGGTACGGGGTCTCGCGGGTGCCCTGTTCCGCAGCATCCGCCGGCTCCTCCTCGGCGGAAGGTTCAGCCTCTTCGTCGGCCGGTTGCGTGACGGTCGTTTCTGATCCGCCGAACGCTTCTTCCGCCGCAGTCGCGATCACGGCGAAGAACACGACGAAGCCGACGATCGTGCCGATGATCGAGAGGACGAGGCCGACAACGCCCATCCACTTGCGGCTGCCCTTGAGGAACAGCGACACGATGCTGAGTACGAAGGCGATCGGCAGCAGCACCCAGCCGACGATCAGTGCACCGGGGATGCACGCGAAGATGAACCCCACAACAGCCATGATCAGTGCGATCAACGCGAGGACATTCGGCTTCTGCGGAGCGGATGCCGGCCCCTCAGCGGGCGGCATCGGAGGAGGCGTCTGCTGCGGAGAAGGAGCCGCGGGAGAGTTGGGAACCGACATGTGATTCTCTTTCAGGAGTGTGCGTGGAGCACCGGCCTGCCCCACGACGGATGCCGCAGGACGCCGATTCGCACGCACGACGAGTACTGCCCAGAAATGGACGCGTAATTCGGGAGCTCAGGTAGCGCTCCGAGGTCCGTGCGGACCAGCTGAGCATCATTGTATGCGGGGGGATAGACATTGGGGTTGACCGTGTGAGAACGCGGCAGAACCGCAGGGTGAACCCCCGCATGCGCGATCTTGGTCGAATCGCTCAACGGCGGCGTCGACCGCATCAATAGCGCGGTCGACGAACTGGCGGAACTCCTCCGCCGCGCCACCGCCCGAGGTGGCGCCGGAGCAGAACGCATATCACGATCAATCATGACTGAACAAAAAACGCAGTTAAATTAGCATGGGCTCGATCATATTGATCCCGGATTTGGATCGATCCTGCCCACAGGCGGATACTCGTGGCATCTGAGCCCACCGATCTCAACCCTGAATCCACGATGAATCCATCCCCTGCGTTCGCGCCCGAATCGACCATCGCCATCATCGGCGCCGGCCGTCTCGGCGGCGTGCTCGCTAATGCGCTCCGAACCACAGGGTTCACCGTCTACGGACCCCTCCGCCGCGGCGAGCAGATCCCCCGGGCAGACATCGCCCTCCTCTGCGTTCCCGACGCCGCGATCCCCGAAGCTGCCACCGCCGCCCACCCCCACGCCGACCGAATCGGACACGTCTCCGGCGCCACCCCGCTCGACGACGTCGACTTCAGCATCCACCCGCTGCAGACCTTCACCGGCGCCGAGTCGCCCGACGTCTTCCACGGCATCGGGGCTGCCATCGCCGGCCGCACGCCAGCCGACAGGAGCATCGCCGAAGACCTCGCCCGCACACTCGGCGCAGTCCCGATCGAGATCGACGACGCGCACCGCGCGGGCTACCACGCAGCAGCATCCTTCGCCTCGAACTTCGTCCTCACTGTGCTCGGCGCGGCAGAGCAGCTCGCAGCATCCGCCGGCATCCCCGCTGACGACGCGCGCGACCTGCTCGCCCCGCTCGTGAACCGCACCGTCGACAACTGGCAGCGCCGCGGCGCGTCCGCCTCTCTCACCGGCCCGATCGCCCGCGGCGACGAAGCGACCGTCGCTCGCCAGCGCGCCGCCATCGACGACGCCGACCCCGAGCTCGCGCCGCTCTTCGACGAACTCGCCGCCTCCACCCGGGCCATCGCCCGCCAGAAGGCGGCGGTATGAGAACTCTCCGCACGATCCCCGAGGTGCGCGCCGCCGTCCGCGAAGCGCGAGCGAAGGACCAGAGCGTCGGCCTCGTCCCCACGATGGGCGCCTTCCACGACGGACACCTCTCGCTGATGCGCGAAGCACGCCGGCAGAACCACCTCGTCGTCGTCTCGCTCTTCGTCAACCCGACCCAGTTCGGCGCGAACGAAGACCTCAGCAGCTACCCGCGCGATGAGCAGCACGACGCCGCGCGCGCAGAACAGGCGGGCGTCGACATCCTCTTCGCCCCGGAAGCATCCGAGATCTATCCCGACGGCTTCGCTACCAGCATCCACGTTTCCGGCGTCACCGAGATGCTCGACGGCGCGACCCGCGGACCGCACCACTTCGACGGCGTCGCGACCGTCGTCGCGAAACTGTTCGGCATCGTGCGCCCTGACGCCGCCTATTTCGGGCAGAAGGATGCGCATCAGATCGCCGTCGTCCGCCGCCTCGTGCGCGACCTCGACCTCGACGTGCGCATCGAAGCGTGCCCGATCGTGCGCGAACCCGACGGACTCGCCATGAGCTCGCGCAACGTCTACCTCGACCCCGCCGCCCGCGCGCAGGCGACCGCCCTCAACCGGGCCCTCGACGCGGCGGCCGCCGTGCACGAGTCGGGGGAGCGAGACGGAGAGCGGATGCTGGATGCCGCCCGCCGCGTCCTCACGGACGCCGGCATCACCCCCGAGTACCTCGAACTCCGCGACGCTCTCACGCTGCAGCCCGTCACGAGCGTCGAAGCCGACGCGCTTCTCGCCGTCGCCGCCCGCGTCGGAGCCGCCCGACTGATCGACAACCACATCCTGAAACGGAGCGCCTGATGAACCGCACCATGCTGAAGTCGAAGATCCATCGCGCCACCATCACCGGCAGTGACCTCAACTACGTCGGTTCGATCACCATCGACCCCGACCTGCTCGAGGCCGCAGACATCCTCGCGCACGAGCAGGTGCACGTTGTCGACGTGAACAACGGCGCGCGATTCGAGACCTACACGATCGCCGGTGAGCGCGGATCCGGCGTCATCCAGGTCAACGGCGCCGCCGCCCGCCTCGTGCACTCCGGCGACACGATCATCGTCATCTCCTACGCCGAGTACTCGCGCGAAGACCTCGAGACCTACGAACCCGTCGTCGTGCACGTCGACCGTTCGAACGCGATCATCCAGGTTGACGACGTCGTAGACCGGCTGCTGACCGAGGCATCTTCTTCTGTCGGAGCAGGCGCATGAGCGTGCACGCGGCGCCGCGCAAACGGGTCACCCTGGGTGCGCTGGCCGCGAAGAAGGATGCTGGTGAGCCGATCGTCATGGTCACCGCCTACGACCACCCCGGCGCGCAGATCGTCGAGGCCGCGGGCGTCGACGTCGTGCTCGTCGGCGACTCGGGCGCGATGACGGTGCTCGGCTACGACAGCACCGTGCCGGTGACCGTCGATGAGATGCTCATGCTCACCAAAGCGGTGCGGCGGGGGCTGACTGCGCCGCTGCTCGTCGGGGATCTGCCGTTCGGTTCGTACGAAGCATCCGATGGGCAGGCGATCGCGACCGCGCAGCGCTTCGTCAAAGAAGCCGACTGCGACCTCGTGAAGATCGAGCGCGGCGGCACTTCGGTCGAGCGTGCGCGCGCACTCGTCGCCGCCGGCATCCCGGTGGTCGGCCACGTCGGTCTCACCCCGCAGACCGCCACCGCCCTGGGCGGTTATCGCGCACAGGGCCGCACCGCCGAAGCCGCGCGTGCGGTGATCGACGACGCGCTGGCACTGCAGGATGCCGGGTGCTCACTGCTCGTCGTCGAAGCCGTGCCGTCCGAGGTGACGCAGGCACTGGTGCCGCTGCTCGACATCCCCGTGATCGGGATCGGCGCCGGGCCGGATGCCGACGGCCAGGTGCTCGTCTTCCACGACCTGCTCGGGCTCTACGACGGGGGAGCGGCGAAGTTCGTCAAGCGCTACGCAGACCTGCGGACGGATGCTGTCGCCGGAGTAGCCGCGTATGCAGAAGAGGTGCGATCGGGGGCGTATCCCGCGCCGGAGCACGGATACTCGATGCCGGCGGAAGAGGCGGCGCAGTTGCGGGAGAATTATGCGGTTTCTCCCGCAGTCAGCGTCCCGTAATGTAACCGTACGCCCAGTTGACGAGCATTTGGGGTTCGCAAATGTTCGTTTAACGCGATGACCCATCCTCGACCCGGCCCGGCGAGCACGCTGGATAGGCTGACCGCATGCGCACCTCCCCGCCACGAGTGATCCATACCGGGCAGGCGCTCGTCGACCTGACGGTGGAGATCCCCCAGCTGCCCACGCGCGGGCAGAATGTCATGGCAGGTTCCGTCGCCCAGTACGCCGGGGGAGCGGTCACGGTGCTGCTCGCCGCGGCCCGGATCGGGGCGCAGTGCGTGCATGCCGGGGCGCTCGGCACCGGACCGAACGGTGATCTGATCCGGGCGGCGCTCGCGGCCGACGAGATCGCCGTATCCGTACCGCCGGTCGCCGCACAGGACACCGGCGTGTGCATCGTGATGGTGGAACCGACCGCTGAGCGCACTTTCGTCACGACTCTCGGTGCCGAACGCGACATCACGGTCGACTCACTGGCAACGGCCGACGTGCAGCCCGGCGACCTCGTGTGCGTCACCGGTTACACGCTTGCGGTCGAGCAGACGCGTCAGCCGTTGCTGGAGTGGTTGGTGTCCCTTCCGGAAGAAGCCGTCGTCGTCCTCGATCCCGGCGCGGCCTTCGCCGCAGTGCCCGCCGACGTCCGCGACACGATGCTCCAGCACACGGACGTCTGGACCAGCAACGCCGAAGAAGCGAGCGATCTGCTGTCTGCGCGCTCCGTTCCGGTCGAAGCATCCGACCGTGAGATCGTCGCGCAAGCACACGCCCTCGCGCCCTTGATGCGCGCCGAAGCCATCACCATCGTCCGCGACGGCGCCGAAGGGTGTGCGGTGCACGTGGCAGGAGAAACGACCTACGTGCCCGGGTTCCCGCAGACTCCCGTCGACACCAATGGCGCCGGCGACACGCACACGGGTGCGCTGCTGGCGGGCATCGCCGACGGTGCGACGTGGCTGGATGCCTGCCGCCGCGCCAACGCTGCGGCTGCGATCAAAGTCACCCGTCGCGGCCCGACGACTGCACCCACCGCGACCGAGGTCGAGGAGTTCCTTCGCGGGCGGTGAAGCTCGGCAAGGCTCGGCTTTTCACCCTCTGAGCGTTCAACTTTTTCCTATCCAAAGCCTCCACTTTTTTGTATCTGAGATCTCGATATTTTTATATATGGCGATTAACATCGTCGTATGCCCAGCTACTTGCCTCGTGTCATAGATTCGGACCTCGCGGATATCCTGAGCTATCCCGGAGCGGTCTTGCTCGAAGGGCCACGTGCCTGTGGCAAGTCCGCAACTGGACGCCACCATGCGAAAAGTAACGTTCAGTTGGATATCGAACCCGCGGCGCTTCAAATGGCAACCTTGGATCCGGTGCGATTGCTCGAGGGCGCCCGACCACGGTTCATCGATGAATGGCAATTGGCGCCGCAACTCTGGAACCTCGTTCGTGCGGCTGTCGACGATGGTGATGATGCATCCTTCTTGCTCGCCGGTTCGGCCTTGCCAGCGGATGACGTCACGCGTCACTCGGGAGCCGGGCGGATTCTACGGTTCAGAATGCGTCCGATGTCACTTTCCGAATCCGGGAACTCATCGGCGGACGTCAGCCTTCGATCAATCTTCGATACTCCGGAAGCTCGTTTGACCGGCACCTCGCCGCTGACTGTTCCTGACCTTGCTCAAGCGGTCGTTCGAGGCGGATGGCCCGGACTGCAGCAACTTCCCACTCATCAAGTTCGTGCACGGTTGCGCTCGTATCTCGACGACACCGCGCGTATCGATCTGGCACGCTTGGACGGTGAACCGCGCCGCGATCCAGGTGCCGTCACGCGCGTCGTGCGAGCCCTCGGGCGAAGCGTCGCGACCGAGGTCACGATCTCGGCGCTCGCTCGCGATGCGTCCAGTGGTGACGAGCGGATGGGGGACGCGACAGTGCAAAGCTATCTCGGGGCGCTTGCGCGGGTCTTCGTGATCGAGGATCAGCCGAGTTGGGGGCCGCATCTGCGATCGCGTGATCGGGTGCGCAAGGCGCCGCGCCGACATTTCATTGATCCATCGCTCGCTGCCGCAGCGGTCGGCGCGGATGCCGATGGGCTGCTCGGCGACCTCGAATACTTCGGCCAGCTCTTCGAGTCCCTCGTCGTGCGGGACCTACGTGTCTACGCGGAACCGCTCGGTGCGACCGTGCGACACTATCGGGACAGCGCTGGCCGCGAAGTCGACGCTGTGATCGAGCGTCCTGACGGCTCCTGGCTCGCTGTCGAGATCAAACTCGCCGCCGCAAGAGAAGACGAAGCTGCGTCATCGCTCACGCGATTCGTCGACAACCTCGATCAGGCGCGGACACCGCCGCCAGCGGCAAGAGTCATCGTGACCGGCGGCAAGTACGCGTACACCCGGGCCGACGGCATCCACGTCGTGCCGATCGGGGCGCTCACGGCGTGAGGTCGGTTCGGCACTGTCCAGGCCCGCCGATACGCTTCTGGGGTGGATCACGACGAGATCGAACAGCTCGCCGAGCGGCATGGGGCGTGGCGGCTGTTGCGCAAGACCAACGCTCCGCTGATCCTGTCATTCCTCGGCACGAACCTGATCGATGCCAACCGCGGCGCCGTGGCGCAGAGCGAGCTGGTCAGTCAGCTCGACGATCACCTGTACGCGATCCATCAGTCAGCGCCGGACCGGTATCCACGGGATCCGCTCGAGTATCTGGAGGAGTGGGCGGCAACAGACGACGGCTGGTTGCGCCGCTTCTACCCCTCACGTGCCGAAGAGATCCACTATGAGGCGACCTCGACGCTGGAGAAGGCGTATCGGTGGGTGGGCGAGCTGCGCGAGCGCTCTTTCGTGGGCACGGAATCGAGACTTCATACACTCATCGCCCTACTGCGCGACATGGTGCACGGCTCAGACGATGATCCTCAGGTGCGCGTCGCTGAACTCACGCGGCGCCGCGACGAGCTCGATCAAGAGATTGCACGGATCGAACGCGGCGAGTCGCAAGCGTTGGACGAGGTCGGCGTTCGAGATCGCTTCCAGCAGTTCTCGTCGATGTCTCGCGAGCTGATGAGTGATTTCCGCGAGGTCGAAGAGAACCTGCGCCGGCTGGATCGATCTGCGAGGGAGAAGATCGCCGGCTGGAACGGAGCGAAGGGCGAGCTTCTCGGAGAACTCGTCGGCGACCGTGCCGACATCGCGTCATCCGAACAGGGGCGCAGTTTTCAGGCGTTCTACGATTTTCTCCTCTCCGAGCAGCGACAGGACGAGCTCTCCTCGCTGCTCGGCGCGGTGAGCGAGATGCCCGCCGTCGAGACGAACCGACGGATGCGGTTGCTCCACCACGACTGGGCGGAGGCCGCTGAGCGCACGCAGGTGACGGTACGGATGCTGTCGGAGCAGTTGCGCCGCTTTCTCGATGACCGGGTGTGGTTCGAGAACCGGCGGGTGCTCGATCTTGCCCGTGCCATCGAAGCCGCAGCGATCGCCGTTCGACAAGCGCCGCCCGATCACGGGCTCGAGATCGACGAGCCGGGCATCCCGATCGTGATGCCCTTCGAGCGTCCGCTCTACGAGATGCGACCAGACACGGCAGTGAACAGTCTGCTCGCCCCGATCGATGAAGGCCCCGTCGACCTGGACGCGCTTCTCAATCAGCATCATGTCGACGTCGAGCGACTGGCGGAGAACATCCGCGCGGTCGTGCCCCCGCGAAGTGCGGTCGAACTCAGCGAGATCCTCTCGCTCTATCCGGTCGTGGACGGAGCGGCAGAGCTGATCGCCTACCTCGGTCTCGACACGCAGGACGATCTCGAACTGCGCATCGATGCCGAGCGGTCGATGTCGGTGGTCTATGAGGGACTGGATGGTGTGAGTCGCCGCATGACGATTCCCCACGTCACGATCACGCGCTCCTGAGAACCGAGGAAACAGACCATGAGGACTCCCGAAGAACACGCGACGGCGACGGCCGTCATCGCGCTGATGCGGGGTGTCGTGTACCGCGAGCGCGACGAGAGCGTGTGGGCCGCACTCGAACGCCATGGCGCTGCGGTGCGCGATCACTTCAGCGACATCGCCGTCGACGTGATCGTCGACGACGTCGAGGGATTCGCCTACCTGCGAACGCGGGAGGATGCCGAGGGCGAGGAGCCGTTGCCCCGACTGATCCGTCGTAGAACCCTCACGTACCAGGCAAGTCTTCTCGCCGTACTGCTCAGGCGGCGACTCGCTGAGTTCGAGGCGACCGGTGGCGAGGGGAGACTCGTGCTCTCGCAGGATCAGATCGGCGAGATGCTCACCGTCTTCTCGAAGGATTCCACGAACGAAGCGCGTTCGCAGGACCGCGTGGGAAGCACGATCCGACAGCTCAAGGATCTGGGTTTCCTCCAGGAACTGCGCGGCCAGTCCGATGCGTGGGAGGTGAAGCGCGTGCTGAAGGCGTACGTCGACGCCCAGACCCTGGGCGATTTCGAGGCACGACTGACGGAATACGCTCGCGCGCTGACGGGGGATGGTGCCGAATGAGCGACGCGCTCTTCTCCGCGCTCGATGTGGATGCGGGAGATGACACCCTTCCCGGCTACCGTCTGAACCGAGTCGAGGTCTTCAACTGGGGAACCTTCGACCGGCAGGTGTGGGACCTGGAGCTGGAAGGACGCACCGCCCTGCTGACCGGCGACATCGGGTCGGGCAAGTCGACCATCGTCGATGCGATCAGCACGCTGCTGCTGCCCGCGCATCGCATCGCCTACAACAAAGCCGCCGGAGCCGAGGCGAAAGAACGCAACCTTCGCAGCTACGTCGAAGGGCACTACAAGTCCGAACGCAATGAGCAGACGGGCGCATCGCGTCCGGTCGGCCTGCGCGATCACGCGTCATACTCCGTGATCCTGGGCTCGTTCCGCAACGAGGCCTACGACGAGACCGTCACCCTCGCGCAGGTGTTCCATCAGAAGGATCGGGTCGGGCAGCCCGATCGGTTCTACGTGACGGCGTCCCAGCAACTCGCTGTCGACCCGGACTTCTCCGACTTCGGCTCCGAGCTGACGGCGCTCCGCAAGCGCCTGCGGCAACAGGGCGCTGACATCGACACCAGTTTCCCCGACTATTCGAGGCGCATGCGCCGCCTTCTCGGCATCCGATCGGAGCAGGCGATGGACCTGTTCCATCAGACGGTCTCGATGAAGTCGGTGGGAAACCTCACCGACTTCGTGCGCAGCCACATGCTCGAAGAAGAGGACTCCGCCGATCGGGTGCGCGCGATCATCGAACATTTCGAGAACCTGACACGCGCGCATGAGTCCGTACAGCGCGCGACAGCGCAGCTGGCGATCCTCGACCCGCTCGTCGAAGCCGGTGATCGGTATGACGCGGCGATCGACCGCCGAGACGAGCTGACGGCGTCTCGCGCGGCTGTCGACCCCTACGTCGCCGAAGCCCTGCTGGCCGCCCTGGCTGAGGAGAGCACGCGCGTCGACGGCGAGCGTTCGAAGGCCGGCGATGAGCAGGCACGGCTGCGCACGGCACGCCAAGCTCTCGTGCCCGAGCGCGATCGCCTCATCGCCGAGCGCGCGGGTGCGGGAGGCGACCGGCTCGTCGAGATCGATCGCGGGCTGCCGCGTCTCGACGAAGAGCTGGAACGTCGTTCCGAGGTGCGTGCCCGGTTCTTGTCCCGCCTGGAGGACGCCGGACTCGACACGGTCACGGATGCGGGCGAGTTCGCCGCGCGACGCGCCGATGCCGAACACGCCAAACAGGAAGCGGATGCCGCGCGCGAGGGAGTGGGCGTGCGCCAGGAGCCGCTCGGCCGCAGGAGGTTCGAGCTCGACGCTGCGCTGACGCGCACGAACGACGAACTCGCGGCCATGGAAGGACGGCGCAGCAATCTCGACAGCAAACTGCTCGGGGTGCGGGACCGACTCTGCGCCGATCTCGGTCTGGATGAGCAGCGCGTACCGTTCGCAGGCGAGCTGATCGATGTCGTCGGCGTCCACGAGAGCTGGCGCGGCGCCGCGGAGCGCGTACTGGGCGGGTTCGCCACGATGATGCTCGTCACCCAGCACGACTACGACGCCGTCTCGCGCTGGGTGAACGACACGCACCTCGGCGTGAAGCTGCGATATCTGCGGGTTCCGGATCGGCAGGTGCGCTCGACGCCCGCTCGCACGGACGACGCGCTGCGCCTGCGAGACATCCTCGAGGTCGAAGAGGGATCGTTCGAGTCGTTCGTCACCGGTGAGCTCCAGCGCCGGGGTGAGCACCTGCTCGTGCAGTCGACTGCCGAGCTGCGCGGTGCCGATCGTGCCGTGACGCGCGCGGGACTCGTGCGCGACAGAGACCGGCATGAGAAGGACGATCGCTTCCGCATCGATGATCCGCGCAACTGGGTGCTCGGCCGCACCAGCGAGCGCAAGCTCGCGGTGCTGCGCGCCGAAGCAGCAGAATACGAGTCCGAACGGGGTACGGTGCTCGCCTCGCTCGCCGCACTGCAGCGCGAGGAGAACGACCTGCAGACGCGGCTGCGCGCCCTCGACGCGCTCTCTGACGTCACCCGTTGGAGCGATGTCGACACCGCATCCACCCAGGCGGAGATCACTGCCCTGCACGATGAGCGGTCTCGGCTGATAGCCGGTTCGAACAAGCTCGAAGAGATCGAGCAGGCGCTCGAGCGCATCGATGAGCAGGCGGCCGGCCTCGACGAGGATCTGGACAGAAACGCGCGTGCTATCGGTGATCTCGACGGCGAAGCGGCCAGGCTCAACGAGCGCACCCAGCGCGAGCAGCGCATGCTCGAACCGCTTGCAGAATCCGAGATCGCCGCAGCTCGAGAACGTTATGGCGCATTGGATGCGCTGCTCACCGATAAACGATCGCGTCGCACTCTCGAGGGTCTGGAGACGCTGCGCAAGCGACTGGCCGATGAGATCGCCCGGCTCAGCGACGCCGTGCAACACGAGATCAACGGCCACATCACGAGCGTGCAGGCGAAGATGCACGAGATGCTGCGCAACTGGCCAGAGCTGCGCGCCGAGCACGATGCGGAGGTCGGCGCCCTGGGCTCATACCGCGAGCTGCACCGTCGAGTCCGCGCGGATGATCTGCCGCGCTTCGAGTCGGAGTTCCGGCATCAGCTCAACACGAACGCCGTCACCGAACTGGCCGGCTTCCACAACTGGCTGCGTCGCCAGGCGGATGAGATCCATGCGCGAGTCGATCGCATCAACGAGGCGCTCGGTGCGATCGACTATCGTCCGGGGCGGGTGATCCGGATCATCGCGGACCCCACCGTGAATCAGGAGATCAGAGATTTCCGTGCCGACCTGCGGGCGGCGACGAGTGACCTCGTCGATCCGGAATCCGGGGACGCCGAACGCCGGTTCGAGCAGGTGCGCGCGATCATCGAGCGGTTCCGCGGCAGAGAAGCGCACGCCGATCGGGACCGCACATGGACGAAGTTCGTGACGGATGTGCGCAACTGGTACCTCTTCGCGGCCTCGGAACAGGACCGTGACACCGGTGAGGAGTTCGAGCACTACACCGACTCGGATGGCAAGTCCGGCGGGCAGAAAGAGAAGCTCGCCTATACGATCCTCGCTGCGTCGCTCGCCTACCAGTTCGGGCTCGAGTGGGGTGTGAGCAAAGCGCGCGACTTCCGATTCGCGGTCATCGACGAGGCCTTCGGGCGCGGCTCGGACGAGTCGACGCGGTACGCGCTGGAGCTGTTCGGCCGACTCGGTCTGCAGCTGTTGATCGTCACACCACTGCAGAAGGTGCATGTCATCGAGCCGTTCATCAGCTCGGTCGGTTTCGTGGACAACCCCACCGGAGCACGCTCTCGGGTGCACACGCTCACGATCGAGGAGTATCGCAAGCGGCGCAGGGATGCTTCATGAGCGCGGCCTCGGCCGCGTGGACGACTCCGGCAGACATCGCTGCGCGGGTACGCAAACGCTGGAGCGACGGCGCACTGCTGCGGGCAGCTGTCGACGGAGCGTTCCAGCCGATCGAGGTGCCGCTGCGCGGACCCTCCGCGTCTGAACTGGGTGATCGGGTGGAAGAGGCCCGCGGGTGGGCGAATGACCTGATCCGCGCCTCGCGCGGCGGGGCGCATTTTGACGTCGTGTTCGGCGAGGTGGGTGGTCGGCACGTAGGGAAGACGCGCGTCCCGATGCGTGCGGTCCTCTCCAGTGCACGGCAGTCCTGGGCGCTTCTCGGTGTGACTGCGGACGTCGAGCGCTTCGTGGAACTGTTCGACCGGACGCCGGGCGCTGCGAGAGGCTGGGTGCTCCAGCATCCGCACGCGGCGCTCGCCGCGGCCGACGACTGGACGGAGATCTTGGCGGCGCTCGATTGGATCTACCGGGAACGCGACTCAGGTCGGTTCCTGCGGGAGGTCACGGCTCCCGGAGTCGATACGAAGCTCATCGAGCGGCGGCGCGGTGTGCTGGCGGGGATGCTCGGCGTTCCGGCGGGTGCGGGCGCGTTCACGGAAGCACTCGGGTTCGCGATGAGGCCCGCTACGGTCCGGTTGCGCTTCGATCCTCGCGTGTTCGGATTCCCCAGCGGGTTCTCGGAGGGTGTATTCCGTCTGGACGAGCTCGATTCCGCCGCATCGTCGGCGACCCAGGCGCTGATCATCGAGAACGAGGTGACCTATCTCGCCGCGCCCATCCCCGACGGTGGCGTCGTCCTCTGGGGAAAGGGGTATGACGTGACGAACCCTGCATCTTTGCGCTGGCTGCAAGAGGTTCCCGTCACGTACTGGGGCGATATCGATACGCATGGCTTCGCGATCCTGAATCGGGTACGAGCACGGTTGCCGCAGGCGCGATCTGTGCTTATGGACTTCACAACGCTGCATGAGCACCGTGAACGCTGGGGTAGCGAGGAGAAGCCCACGAGCATCGCGCTCCCACACCTCGCGTCGGACGATGCCGACGTCTACGCAGCGCTGGTCACCGATCGACATGGCGAACGGGTGCGGCTCGAGCAGGAGCGCGTCGATTGGGCTTGGGCGTTGGAGAGACTGGTGAGGTGACGGAAGCCTTCGCACGGCATCCTCGCGCCATGGCTTTCGGTGCGCGAGCGCAATTCGGAGCGAGGTAGTCAGAAGAGCAGCGCGGTATGGGCGAGACGCCTCATCGCCGGCGTGAGCTCTTCGAACGAGTCAGCGCAACCCGTCGGCATGATCCGGTCGAGTGTTCTTGCGATGGTGTCTTCGACGGTGCTGTCGGAGAACAGGGCGTCGTCGCCGAAGTCACCCAGCCAGTACGCATCGCTTTCGTAGTGCCGGTACGGATGTGCTCGGCGATCGAGCACGGCGACACCGCGGGCGACGATCTCCGCCACATCCCTGCGAGAAGCAGCAGAACCGTCGGCGATCGACAGCAGGGTCAACGCGACGATCGCTCGTGGCTCGTCGCCGTCCGCAGAGCGGAAATAGCCGGATCGTCGAGAACTGCCCACTGCATGGTCCACAAGAAGTCCGACGTATCGGGTGGGAAGAGTGTGCAGCTCCTTCGCGCGGTTGGTGAGAACGACACGTCCTTTGAATCTCCGGACGAGTCGAAGTGAGCGCGCGGACGCGAGCAGCGATGCACCGGGATGTTCATCAGATCCGCGAGCGGATGCGAATCGAACCCGAAGCTGAGACGTCCATCCGAGCGTCCGCTCCACGTCGTGAAGAACATCGTCGGACAGCCAACCGTCGTCCGATTGCTCCACGCCGTCGGGTCCGATCCGTTCGATGAGAACACGCAGCCCTGCGAACAGCGCGGCGGCGTCGGCCTCGGTGAAAGAGGCGCGATCCAGCAGCCCGGCTTCCCGGATATGCGCCCGCAGCGCAAGACGACGAACCGGTGGGAGTACCCGAAGAAGTTGTACGAGCAGGCAGTCAGAGGATATGCCGTACCCCAGATCGAGGATGAGTGACGGGTCGACGTGCGGCTGCACAACGCCGTACTGGTCGGTGAGCTCTGTGTTAACCTCGCGAACACTCAACGGGGCGGCCGAGGTCTGCCAACTCGAATGCGCGGTGGCGGGGCCCGTGTTCATGCGATCGGTCGCCAGGGTCAGGGGATCGGGCGCGGAGTCGTCCTCTTCAATAACGGAGACCTTCGATTCGCCCGCCGCCGGAGTCCGCGTCTGGAGCCGCCGCACTTCCAGAACGTGTGGCACGCCGGGGAGATTGAAGGTGCGCGACGGGGGCGATCCGGCTTCGTCGGGGTACGCGCCCCAGCGTGCTGGTGCGTACGGCTGCGGCAGACGGAAGCCGTCAGCATCCTCATCACGCAGCGGATCTTCCCCGACGGCCAGCAGGAACGCGTTCGCAAACCAAGCATCCGGTGCATCACTGGGTGCTTCGATCATGCGATTCAGCGTCGGTTGCTCCGACGCGCTGATGAGGACCGTCACTGCAGATGCCGAGTGGTATGCGTAGCCGTCGTAGAAGCTCATGCGACGACGATAGGGGTGGGGCAGATGCCGTGTTGCACCCGAACGCACGGATCGGGGACAGCATCCGAGCGGATCGAGTTGTGGAGGACGAGTCAATGCGGGGATCGTTCACATGACTCGAACAAATATTCGACAAAGACTCGAGATTGCGGTAGTCTTGAGTCATGTCGAAGCTAACCGGTCTGCACGAGGCGCTCTCTCGCCTCAATGACGTGTGGGCGGATGCTGATGACTCGAACAATCTTTCGAGGGAACAGCTCATCGCGGCGACGAATGCGATCGGGGTACTACAGCGTCGGTTGGATGCTGTGCACGTAGGCGTCGCCGCCGGGGTCGCGAGTGAATCGCGCACGGACTTGGGCTCCGATTCCCTGGCGAAGCAACACGGGTTTCGCACGCCGGCGAAGCTGATCGCGGCGTCCATCGGTGTGTCTACAGGTGATGCCACCCGTCTGATCAAGGTGGGCGAGGCGACGGCGGCGCGCACGGATCTGCTCGGTGCCCGGTTGCCGTCGAAGTATCCACTCGTGGGTGAGGCTTTGGAGGCTGGATCTCTCAGCGCGCAGGCAGCGGCGTTGATCGTCGCGGTGCTGGAGCGGTGTCGTATCGCCGCTGGCCCCGCGCGGACGGCGGAGGGTGAGCAGCTTCTGGTCGACGCTGCGCCGGGACTCGCGCTCGACGAACTCCGTCGGCTCGTCGTGCGGGTCGAAGCATGGTTGGATCCTGATGGTGTCGAACCGCGAGAGGACGAGCAACGGAGCAAACGGTCGCTGACATTCTTCGAGCGCGATGGGCAGGTGCACCTGAACGGGAACTTCGATGTCGAGACCGCCGCCCCGATCGTCGCCGCGCTTCGCGGATACGTGAGTGCCGCGTTCGCAGCCCGTAAGGCCGCCCCCGATCCGGATGCTCCGGATGCCGACCACCGCACGGTGCCGATGCTGCAAGCCGACGCGCTCGCCCTGTTCTGCGAGCACGTGCTCGGGTGCAAGAGCGAGAAGCTTCCGCTCGCGGGAGCCACCGTCATCGTCCGGATGCACGTCGACGATCTGGATTCCACCACAGGAACCGCCACGATCGATGGCATCGGCCAGCCGATCAGCGCTGCTGCAGCCCGACGATTGGCCGCGGACGGCGGCGTGATCCCCTGCGTTCTCGGCGGGGACAGCGAGATCCTCGACTGGGGTCGGAAGAAGCGCTTCTTCACCAAGGCGCAACGTCTCGCTCTTGCCGAGCGCGACGGCGGATGCGCCATGTGCAACCTTCCACCCGAAATGGCCAGGGTGCACCACATGCGATGGTGGAAACGTCATCACGGACGAACCGATCTCTCCAACGGAATACTGCTGTGCGAGAGCTGTCACCATCGCATCCACGACAACGGGTGGGACATCCATATCGACGGCATGGGCGTGAACGCACGGGTGTGGTTCATCCCGCCCGCGCACGTTGATCCCGCTCGTACTCCCAGGCTCGGCGGCCGCGCACGCTTCGATATCGCCGCCTGAGCGATCGACCGAGGTAAACCTGTACATATTTATGTGCAGGAGGTTGAGTGATGGAAGTCATCTCGGTGGCAGACGCACGCGCCGGGTTGTCGCAACTCATCGCACGGCTGCGCAACGGCCCATCCGCGGAGCCTGTCACCATCGAGTCGCACCGTCACCTCAAGCCAGTGATCGAACGCCTTGCGCACGCGGCGCACCTCACGGATGTGCGCGTCTATGGATCAGTGGCCCCGAGGTGACCAGCACGCGGATAGCGATCTCGACCTTCTGGTGACTCCTGCCGACGAGGCCACTCTCTTCGATATCGCACAGTTCGAGATGGACATGGAGGTGCTCATCGGCGTACCCGTGACTGCGATCTCTGTCGCCTCTCTCAACAAGCGGCGCGATGCGGCCCTCCTGGACGAGGCGGCGCCACTGTGAACGCCGACGAGCGAATCCCGCGCTGGCTCGAAGACCTCGAAACCACGCTTGCGACGGCCGCCGAACTGGTGGTGCGCGGGCGTGAAGTTTTCGACGCGGATCCTGCCGTGTCCCTGGCGTTCGAAGCACTGTCGAATCGTGTCGGTGACCTCGCCAAGCGCTTTCTCGCAACCGATGCGGAACGCTTCAGCGATCCGATCCGATCCGATCCGATCCGATCCGATCCGATCTGGCGGCAGGCCGATCGCCGCCGCACGCGATCGCTCCTAGCGTGCTTGCCTCCAGCAAAGAGTGAGTGTACAGTCACTCAAATGGCGACGACCCGCAGTTCGATCCTCTCCACCGCCGACGCGCGGCGGCCCCTCGTCGCCGCCGCGGCGCTGGAGGAGTTCGCCCGCGGCGGCTACTACGCCACGACCGTCGCCGACGTCGCACACACGGCGAAGATCTCGCCCGCTTACGTGTTCAAGCTCTACTCCGGCAAGGAGGCACTCTTCATCGTCGCGCTCGAGGCCTGCTTCGACGCGATCATCGAGGCGCTCGAAGAGGGGGCGGATGCTGCGAGCGACCAGTCCCCCGACAGCATCCTCGAGGCGATGGGCGATGCCTATGCGCAGCTCATCGGCGATCGCACTCTGCTCATGCTGCAGGTGCACGCGCAGTCCGTCGCCGAGATCCCGGTCGTCGGTGAAGCGCTGCGCACCGGACTCGCACGCGTCACGACCTTCGCCAAGAGTCGTTCCGGCGGCACCGACGATGCCGTGCAGCACTTCATCGCCTACGGGCAGCTGTGCCACCTCATCGTCACCACGCAGCTCGACGGCCGCCCCGAAGAGTGGGCAATGCTCCTCACCAGGGGGATGAGCCACCCGGCGTGACCGCGTCGGGGCGCCGTCCCCATTCTTCTTTGCCTCAAAGAGTGAGTGATGCATCACTCAATCCAACGATCAGAAGGAATGACACCATGAACACCCTCACAACGCCGGCCCGATCTGCGAACGCGGAGCCACGCAGCAAGCGTCGCTGGCTCGCGCTCGGCATCCTGGCGCTCGCACAGTTCCTCGTCGTGCTCGACTCGTCGATCGTCAACATCGCTCTTCCCGTGCTCGGGCGCGAGCTCAGTATGGACACGGCCGCGCTCACCTGGGTGATCACCGCCTACGTCCTCGCCTTCGGTGGGCTGCTCCTGCTCGGCGGCCGACTCGCCGACCGGTACGGTCACCGCCGAATCTTCCTCATCGGCTCCGCCGGCTTCGTCGCGGCATCCGCGCTCGCCGGGTTCTCGATCTCCAGCGAGATGCTCCTCGCCGCGCGCGCGTTGCAGGGAGTGTCGGCCGCACTCCTCGCCCCGGCCGCGCTCGCGCTGCTCACGCACCTCTTCCCCGACGCGAAGGAACGCACCAAGGCGCTCGGGCTCTGGGGCGCGGTCGCCGGCATCGGCTCCGCCGCCGGCGTGCTGCTGGGCGGCATCCTCACCGCGACCCTCGGCTGGCAGTCGGTGTTCTTCGTCAACGTGCCCGTCGGCGCGATCGTCCTGATCGCGATCCCCCTGCTCGTCACACCGGACGGCACTCGCCCGGCCGAACGTCTGGATGCTCCGGGAGCCGTCACCGTGACCGCAGCACTCGTCGCGCTCGTGGGTGCATTCAGCGCCATGGAGCAGCTCGGATTTCTGCACCTGCTGCCCCTGATCCTCGGCGCGGTCGCCATCGTGCTCGGCGTCCTGTTCATCGTGATCGAACGTCGCAGCGCTGCGCCGCTCGTTCCGCTGGGGGTCTTCCGCAATCGCAACCTCGCGCTCGGCAATGTGAGCATGCTGCTGGTCGGCGCAGCAATGGTCGCGCTGTTCTTCGCCCTGTCTGTCTACATGCAGTCCGTGCTCGGCTACGATGCCCTCGCTACCGGCCTCACACAGCTGCCGCTCGCCGGCGCTCTCGTGGTCGTCGCCGGCGTTGTGCCCGGTGTGATCAGCCGTGTCGGCGGCCGCCCGGTGCTGGCAGGGTCGCTGCTCATCATGGCCGGCGGACTGGTATGGCTCGCATTCGCGCCGGCCGACGCCGTCTTCGTGACCCAGCTGCTCGGACCGACACTGCTCATCGGCGTCGGTCTCGGCGGGGCGTTCGTCGCCGCGACGCAGCTCGCCGTCGGCGACGTCGCAGGCGGCGAATCGGGCCTCGCCGGAGGCCTCATCAACACCAGCCAGCAGATCGGCGGCGCCGTCGGGCTCGCCGTGCTGGGGACCATCGCCGGCCTGCGGACCGCGTCATTGGAAGCTGGCGGAGCGTCGAGCGCCGCCGCGCTCACCGGAGGATTCTCCTGGCTCTTCCTCGGGGCCGCGGTACTTTCGGTCCTCGGAGCGGGGCTCGTCACCCTCTGGCGACGACCGTGAAGCGGAGTCGGTCAGGGCGCCGTGTACCCGCCATCGACGAGGTGGTAACTGCCGGTGATGAAGCTGGCGACGTCGCTCGCGAGGAACGCGATGAGGTGTGCGACCTCGTCCGCCTGTCCGAGGCGACCGATCGGATGCTTCGACACGAGGAACTCCTTCGCATCGGCATCCATGTGGTCCAGCAGGGGAGTGTCGATGAAGCCGGGGCCCACCGAGTTCACCCGAACGCCCTGTGCGGAGTACTCCAGTGCGGCCGACTTCGTCATGCCCACGACGCCGTGCTTGGCGGCGACGTACGCGGGCGAACCGGCGAAGCCGACGCTGCCGAGGATCGACGCGACGTTGACGACCGAACCGCCGCCGTTGCCGAGGATCGTCGGGATCTGCGCCTTCATGTTCCGGAAGACCGCGTTGAGGTTGATCGCGATGACCTTGTCCCAGTCATCGCCGGGGTACTCGGCAGTCGGGAAGGAGGCGCCACTGATGCCCGCGTTGTTGACGCCGATCCGCAGCGGAGCGAGCGTGCCGGCGAGGTCGATGGAGGAGGCGATCCACTCCGCATCGGTCGCGTCTCCCACGGATGCCGCGGCCACACCGCCCGCCGCGCGGATCTCGTCGACCACGTCCTGGGCGGCCTCGGCGTTCAGGTCATTCACGACCACCGATGCGCCGTTCTGCGCGAGCAGCAGCGCGGCGGATCTGCCGATTCCGCTGCCTGCGCCGGTGACGATCGCCGAGCGGTCCGAAACGTCGTACTGTGCCATGAGACGGCTCCCTCTGAACGGGCGCTGCGCCGGGAGCGCTTCTCGGCCGGACCGCTCGCTACGACTCTACGACTCTTCCCTAACGACCTATAGCGATATATCGTTAACTTCCACCCCATAGGAGGTCATAATGAACGGTTCATTCCCCACCGTAAGCTTCGGATCCGGCTCCCCCTTCGGCGGCTTCGGAGGGTCGAACGGCGCCGGAGGCCCGGCATCCGCTCTCTTCGAAGCCATGGATCAGGTGCGCAAGGCATTCGAACCCCGCCCCGGCGGCTCCACCCGCATGGCGCGCGGCGACGTGCGCGCGGCCGTGCTCTCGCTGCTCGCCGAGGAGCCGATGCACGGATACCAGATCATCCGCGAGATCGAGGACCGCTCGGGCGGCACGTGGAAGCCCAGTGCCGGATCGGTCTACCCCACCCTGCAGCTGCTCGCCGACGAGGGGCTCGTCGCGGCCGAGGAGCAGAACGGACGCAAGACCTACTCGCTCACCGAAGCCGGTCGCGCCACGGCAGACGAAGCCGACGCCCCGGCCCCGTGGGAGGGCGCCGGCAGCCGCGAGAGCGGTCGTCACGTCGCCCTCGGGAAAGCGGGCATGGACCTCGCCGGCGCCGCCGCGCAGGTCGCACGCACCGGCAGCTCAGCGCAGGCCGACCAGGCCGTGGAAGTGCTCGAAGACGCCCGACGCAAGCTGTACGCGATCCTCGCCGAAGGATGAGCCCCCGCCCGGCCCACCGCGCCCGCTACCGCCGCATCCTGCGGTTCGCCTCGCTGCAGCTCGTGCAGTTGTGGTGGTTCGAGCTGTTCCTGCCGCGCATCGGGCTCACTCGGGTCGCCGACCGCACGCGCACCGAACGGATGCGCCGGATCGCGCAGCGCTTCCACGCGCTCGCCGTCGACCTCGGCGGGCTCATGATCAAGGTCGGGCAGTTCATGTCGTCGCGCCTCGACGTGCTGCCGCCCGAGATCACCGATGAGCTGGCAGGCCTGCAGGATGAAGTGCCCGCGGTGCCGTTCGCCGATATCAAGGCGATCGCCGAGGTCGAGCTCGGGATTCCGCTCGAGCGCGCGTTCGCCTGGGTCGACGAGCGGGCGCTCGCCGCAGCATCCCTCGGCCAGGTGCACCGGGCGAGGCTGTCTGAACTCGACGCCGCCGACACGGGCCTGGAGAACGTGGTGATGAAGGTGCAGCGCCCTGGCATCGACGAGATCGTCGCGGTCGACCTCGCGGCGCTCCGCAAGGTCGCCGGCTGGCTGCGGCGCGTGCGCATCATCTCGGACCGGGTCGATGCGCCGGCGCTCGTCGAAGAGTTCGCGCACACCTGCATGGAAGAGATCGACTACCTGCACGAGGCGGCGAATGCCGTACGGTTCGCCGAGAACTTCTCCGTCGACGAGCGGGTCGGCACCCCCGAGGTCGTGTGGGAGCGGACGACGCGGCGGGTGCTGACTCTCGAGGACGTCACCGCGATCAAGATCAACGACGTCGACGCCCTGCGTGGTGCGGGCATCGACCCGGTCGAGGTGGCGGATGCGTTCGCAGAGGTCATGTTCGAGCAGGTCTTCACGCACAGCTTCTTCCACGCCGACCCGCACCCGGGCAACATCTTCGTGACGCCGATCGCGGCATCCGATGGCCCCTCCTGGCGCCTGACCTTCATCGACTTCGGGATGATGGGCGAGGTGCCCGAAGGGCTCCGCACCGGACTGCGGGCTCTCGTGATCGCCGTCGCCGCGCGCGACGGACGCAAGCTGGTGGATGCTGCGCAGGAGATCGGCGTTCTGTTGCCCTCAGCAGACACGAAGGAGTTCGAGAAGGCTCTGACCGCGCTGTTCGCGCGCTTCGGAGGCATGGGGTTCGCAGAGCTGAGCAATGTCGACCCGCGCGAGTTCCGCGATTTCGCGTCGGAGTTCGGCGACACCGTGCGCGCCCTGCCGTTCCAGCTGCCGGAGGGGATGCTGCTGCTCTTCCGCGCCGTCGCACTGACCTCAGGCATGTGCAGCGGCGTGAACCCGGCGTTCAACGTGTGGAATGCCGTGGAGCCGTATGCCGCCCAACTGCTGCGCGACGAGACGGGCAACACCGTGAAGGCGTTCGCCGCGCAGGCGTGGGAGTCGGTGGGCGTCGCGGCCCGACTGCCCGGCCGCATCGACGCCGTCATCACCGAGATCGAAGACGGCACGATCACCTTCGACACCTCGCGGCTGGAACGGCGGATGGACTCACTGGTGCGCATCGGCCGACGCATCATCTCGGCGGTGCTGTTCGCCGGTCTCGTTGTCGGCGGGGCGCTGCTGCTCGGCGTGAACCTGCCGTTGGCGATCGTGCTGCTCTCGGTGTCGGCGGTGCCCCTCGCTCACGCCGTGTTCGCGGGGGTCGGGCGGCGCTGAGAGCTGGCAGACGACTGATCAGGCGTGGACCTGATCCGCGAGTTGGTCGGCGATGCCCCGGGGCTCGCGCCCGAGCAGTCGCGTGAGGGTGGCATCTGTCTGTGAGAAGTGGCCGCTGCGCGTCGCCTGGAACATCGAGAGCGTGAAGCGCGCGACGGGTTCGGGGACGCCGTGCGTCATCTCGCTGGCCACCCACTCCTCGTCGTCGACAACGATGCGTTCGATCCGGTGACCGGCGAGGTCGGAGGCTGCAGAGGCGAAATCCGCGAGCCTGATCGGTGTCGGCAGCGTCAGATCCACCGGGCCATCCGGTTGCGGGGCAGTGGTGAGAATCACGGCGGCTGCTTCTCCGGCATCCCGGCGATCCAGCCACGAGAAGGGTCCGTCTGCGGGCTTCGCGATCGCGCCGGTCTCCTGCCACGGGCCGAGCAGCTGCCCGAGGTCACCGTAGAAGCCATTGCGCAGAGCAGTCCATGCCACTCCAGACGACGCCAGGTGGTCTTCCGTGGCGGCGTGGAGAGCGAGCGGCGGATACGGAGTTTCGTAGCCGGTCCCGTGGGTGCTCGTGTACAGGATTCGCTGCGCACCGGCGGCGACGGCGGCATCGATCGCGGTTCGGTGCTGCCCGAGGACGTCGGCGGTGACATCGCTCGAAGAGACGATGAGCACCTGCTCTGCGTCGGCGAACGAGTGGCGGAGGGCCTCGGGGTCGTCATAGCTTCCCTGCCGCACGCGGACCCCTTTGCCGGCGAGGTGCTGGGCGCGACGGGGGTCACGGACACTGACTCCGATGCGGTCGGGGGATACCCGCTTGAGGAGGTGCTCGACGGTGGCGCCGTTGAGCACGCCTGTTGCTCCGGTCACGATGATCATGGGGTGTCCTTCTGCTGGTTGTAACTTGACCCGTATGGTCAACTTAACCTGGGCTACCATGATGCAGGAACTTGACCAACCTAGTCAAGTTGTGCCATCCATCGATAATCGTCAAGAAGAGGGTGCTGGGATATGTCGCCGTCAACGCTTCGCGCCGATGCCCGCCGTAACGTCGATCTGATCCGTGCTGCCGCCGTGCAGGTGTTCCGCGAGCGCGGCTTGGCTGTCCCGCTCGAGGAAGTCGCTGCCGCTGCTCGGGTCAGCAAGGCGACCATCTTCAACCGGTTCGGAGGGCGAATCGGCCTGATCGACGCGGTCATCGACGAGGTCGTGGCGGTTGAGCTGCTGGGCGTGATCGATGAGGCACGGTCGGTCGATGGGATCCGGGAACGCGTCGCCTCCTACGTCCGCGCGATTCGACAGCTCCAGTACGACCTGCCGGCTGTCAATGATGTGCTGCTGCAGGAGTTCCCGGAGTCGGAGCCGCTCGTGGCACTGTGTCATGCCGGTGAGGAATTCCATGACGAGCTGGTCGCAGAAGGGCACGCCGCCGGAATCCTGGCCACCGGAGTCACGGCCGGCGACTTCCAGATGCTGGCCACGGACAATGCGCTCGCGCTGAAGCACGGGCGCACGCGCCCGTCTCGCGCAGATTACGACCGACGGACGGAGTTCATCCTCGGCGGGGTCTGTCCCGTCGCAACAACCTCTTGACACAGCATCCGCTCGGTCGTAATGTACAACCAAATGGTTGCACAAGCTGAACTGGATGAGACGGAGATCGACCGTGTGTTCCACGCACTGGCGACGGCGACACGGCGTGACATCCTGCGCCGCACGATCACCGAAGAACAGTCCGTATCGACCCTCGCGGGCGATTACGAGATGTCCTTCGCGGCAGTGCAGAAGCACGTCACCGTCCTCGAGGCCGCCGGCCTCATCATCAAACGCGCCGAGGGACGCGAGCGGCTCGTCCGCGCGAATCCCGAGATGATCGCGCGCGCCCGGGCGCTGCTCGCCCGATACGAAGAGCTGTGGCGGGCACGAATCTCCCGCCTCGATGATCTGTTCGCTGACGAACAAGGAGAATAAAATGCCTGTCACCGATATCACCTCGGATGCTGAGAACCTCACCATGACCGTCGTCGCAGAGTTCGCGGCATCGGCCGAGCGGGTGTGGACGGCCTACAGCGATCCACGTCAGCTCGAACGGTTCTGGGGCCCGCCGGGGTGGCCAGCCACCTTCACCACCTGGGATCACACCGTCGGTGGTCGCGCGATCTACTACATGACCAGTCCGCAGGGCGAGAAGTCCTTCGGCGCCTGGGAGTTCCTCTCGATCAATGCACCGCACCGCTTCGAGGCACTCGACTCGTTTGTCGACGCAGGTGGGCATCCGCTGGACGGCTTCCCCGCGATGCGCATGGCGTTCGCATTCGAAGCATCCGGCGCGGAAACGCGCATGACGACGACCACCTACTTCGCCTCCGTCGAGGCTCTAGAGCAGGTCACCGCCATGGGCATGGTCGAGGGCCTGACGATGGCGATGAGCCAGCTCGATGCCGTCCTGCACGACCTCCGCGAGTACGCGCAGGGCAAGGGCACTCGTGTTGAGATGCTCGACGACACCCACGTGCGCATCACGCGGCTCGTCGACGGGCCGCGCGAGCTCGTCTGGCGCGCGCATCACGATCCCGAGCTGATCCGCAAGTGGATGCTCGGACCGGACGGGTGGGAGATGACCGAGTGCGTCGCAACCACCGAGGTCGGCGGGACCTACCGCAACAGCTGGGCGCCGGTCGGCGACACCGAGGGGGAGCCCTTCGGCTTCGAAGGCGAGGTCGTGCTCGTCGAAGCTCCGCGCCGTGCGGTGACGACTGAGCGGATGCAGGGGATGGAGAGCCCGGAGATGCTCAACGACCTGGGCCTGTACGAAGAAGATGGCGCAACCCTCATCACGGTGCTCATCGAGTACCCCGACAAAGAGACCCGCGACATGATCCTCGCCACCGGCATGGCCGACGGCATGGAGGACTCGTTCGCACGGCTCGAGCGCGAGGTGCTCGGCGCTTAGCGGGGGATCAGGCGAACCTGAGCGGCTATGCGCGTCCGCTCGAGCTGCGCGACCTCCGTGCCACAGCATCCAGCGCCACGGCGATCAGCACAACGGCTCCGGTGACGATGAAGCGGATCGACGAGTCGAGGTTGAGCAGCGTGAGCCCGCTCGAGATCGACTGGATCACGAGCACGCCGATGAGCGCAGCGAATGCAGAGCCCCGCCCGCCGAACAAACTGGTGCCGCCGATCACTGCGGCCGCGATCGCATTGAGGTTTACATCTCCGGTCCCCGTCTGCGGCCCCGCCGAGTTCAGGCGCGCTGCCGCCATCAGGCCACCGAGCGCTGCGAAGGCAGAGCAGAGCATGAACGCCGACATATAGACGCCCGAGACATTGATGCCCGAACGCCGGGCCGCCTCCTTGTTGCCTCCGACTGCGTACATGGAACGGCCCCATGAGGTGCGCGTCAGCGCATAGTTCATCACGAGCACTAAAGCGATGAAGAAAACGAACATCCAGCCGACGCCGCGGCTCTGGTTGAGGAACCAGGCTGCGAAGCCCAGCACGACTAGAAGGGTGCCCGAAGCGGCGATGTTCATGCCGAGAGGCCGAGAAGATAACCCTGCTGCCGTGCGTCGACGGGCCTTGAGGAAGTTGCCCAAGAACAGCGCGACGGCGGCGAGAACCACGAGCGCGTACGCCAGGGGCTTCGGGACGAACGCCTGCTGCCCGATGTAGACGAGGAAGGAATCCACCGGCAGGTTGATCGTTCCGGACTTGCCGAGCGTCAGCAATTGCAGACCGAGGAAGCCGAGTAGACCGGCCAGCGTGATCACGAATGACGGCACGCCGAGACGGATGTAGATCACGCCGTAAAAAGCGCCGACTGCGAGGCCGACTGCCACTGAGGCGAGGATCGCTAGCGGAAGCGGCCAGCCGAGATTCACGAAGGTGACGGCGACGATCGCGGCGGAGAGGCCACTGACCGATCCGACAGACAGATCGATCTCGCCCACAAGCAGCACGCAGACGACTCCGAGTGCGAGCAGACCCACCGGCACCGACTGCATGAGCAGGTTCGCGAGGTTGTTGCTAGAGAGGAAGAACGGGTTGAGGATCTGGAAGATCGTCCAGATCAGGGCCAGCCCGATGATGACGGGGAGCAACCCGAGGTCTCCGCCGCGGATACGCCCGACGGTGGCGCTGAGCGCACCGCGGATTCCGCCGGCATCTTCGCGGAGACGTTCGTCTTGCCGATCGGTCGGCCGAGATGGAGAGGGCGCCATGTCAGTCATGATGATGTCTTTCTGTCTCTCACGCGTCCGGGCCGGCCGGTGTGCTGTCTGGAACTCGCGCGCTGAGGGCGTCACGTCGGGTGACGACGTTGTCAGTCGCGCCGGTGATGGCGGCGATGAGTTCTTGGTTGGTGGTGTCCTTCACGGCGAACTCGCCGTTGTTGCGACCCAGCCGCAGCACGACCACCCGGTCGGCGACAGCACGCACGTCCTCCATGTTGTGGCTGATGAGGATCACGCCGTGCCCGCGTTCGCGCAGTCGTTCGATGAGGTTGAGCACCTCTGCAGTCTGCGCAACGCCGAGAGCCGCGGTCGGCTCGTCGAGGATGATCAGTTTCGGGTCGCCCAGAAGTGACCGGGCGATCGCCACAGTCTGTCGCTGTCCGCCAGAGAGCGACGCGATCGGAATGCGCACCGAGGGGATCTTCGCTGACAGTTGACGCAGCAACTCCCACGCCTTGAGCTCCATGGCAACCTCGTCAAGGCGCAGCGGTGTGAGCTCCTGACCGAGGAACAGATTCTGCACCACGTCGAGGTTGTCGCAGAGTGCCAGGTCCTGGAAGACGGTGGCGATGCCGCGGTCGATCGCATCCGTCGGCGAGTCAATCTGCACCTCATCGCCGGCAAACGTGATGCTGCCGCCGTCGGGTTTGTGCACACCCGAGAGAACCTTCACCAGCGTGGATTTGCCGGCACCGTTGTCACCGACGATGGCGACGACCTCACTCGAATCGACCGTGAGGTTGACGTCGGTGAGCGCGGCGACCGCGCCGAAGTTTTTGGTAATGCCACGCATCGTGAGCACGTTGTGGATGTTCGGGCGGGTCGACAAGTCGTTGCTCACGACGCACACCTCTCTGTTCGGATGCCGCCGAAGTGGGCGGCGAAATTCCCCCTGGTGCATCGGATGCTGTGCAGCGACCGATGCACCAGGAGGTGGTGATTATTCGATGCCGAGGGCTGCGCAGGCGTCAGCGTACTCAGCGGTGCAGATCTCTTCCACCGTGTAGATGCCGCCGTCGAAGATCACTTCGTTGACGTTCTCAGCCGTCACCACCGTCGGGGTGAACAGCTGCGAAGGAGTGTCGAACAGCTCGGTGTCTGCCTTCGGCTTCTCACCGTTCATCAGCTGAACGGCAACCTCGGCCGCGGCTTCTGCCACAGTCTTGATCGGCTTGGAGATCGTGTTGTACTGCGTGCCGGCGATGATGCGCTGAATGGCGGCCACCTCAGCGTCGTTGCCGGTCACGGGCGGGATCGGTGTCACTCCCGCGGCCTGGAAAGCGGCGATTGTGCCACCACCGGTGCCGTCGTTGGCAGCTACGACGCCGACGATGTCGGGAAACTGCGTGATCTGACCGCTCACCCAGTCCTGTGCCTTCTGTGGGTCCCACTCGGGGGTGTCGAACTGAGCGAGGATCGGGAATGAGCCGGCCTCGACTCCGTCATTCATGCCCTTCTTGATGAGCTGTGCTGCGTCATCGGTCGGCGAGCCGTTCACGATCAGCACTCCGCCGTCTGCGCCGTCGGCCTCGAGCTTCTCTACGAGTGAGGTGGCGATGAGGTTACCGATCTCTTCGTTGTCAAATGAGACGTAGAAGTCGGCCGGCGCTGTGGTGATCGGGCGGTCATAGGTGATGACGGGGATCCCGGCTGCCTGGGCATTGGTCACGATGGTTGCAGCGGCCTTCGTGTCGACGGCGTCGAGCACGATCGCCTTGGCGCCCTGAGTGATCGCCGATTCAGCTTGCTGCTGCTGTTTCGCCGGGTCGGAGTCTGCGTTCTGGTAGACGACATCGCAGTCGGGGCACAGTTCGCCGACCTTGTCGGTGAACAGCGGTGCATCCTGCTCTTCATACCGGGTCGAGGCCATATCGGGCATCAGGAACGCGATCATGCCGCTTTCGCCGGCCGACTCGCCTCCCGACGAACTTCCGCCACCGTCGGATTCAGGCGAGCAGGCGACCAGTGATGCGCCCAACACGAGCGCTCCGAATGTGGCTGCGAGTCGCAGATGTGATTTCTTCATCGAATCTCCTCGTCGAGTCCCCGATGTCGGGGGTGTGATGATGCAGAGTCGGTCCGATCATCAAAGTGCAAGGGACAGGACCGCTAGCCGGAACTATACCAATCTCTACGATAGAACTGTCAATACGGATGATAATTAAGGTCAGCAAGACTGGAAGACACTCACGCCGGCGACTCCGCTCATCGGTACCATGCAAGAGATCTGAAAGGTGGATCGGATGACATCGACACCGTCGAATCCAGTCTCGAGAGCGGCGCGGCAGAGGTTGATCCTTGACCACGTGCTGCAGGCCGGGTCTGCGACCGCGGCCGAGCTCACTGAGCTGACGGGTCGGAGTCTGATGACCGTGCATCGCGATCTTGAAGATCTCGCGGCGCGACAGCTGGTGCGAAAGTTTCACGGGGGCGTCTCCGCGCTCCCCACGAGCGTGTTCGAATCGAGCTCGGATTTTCGCCGCCTGCGCAGACTAGACGAGAAGGCCGCGCTCGCGCAGGTCGCAGCATCGTTCATCGAGCCGGGCATGTCTGTCATGTTTGATGACTCAACGACCGTTCTCTCGCTCGCTGGGTTGATCGCCAGTAAAGCTCCGCTCACGGTCGTGACCAACTACCGACAGGTGCTCGAGATGCTGCACGATGCACCGGATGTGCACCTCATCATCATCGGCGGCGCTTACTCCCGCACACATGACTCGTTCATCGGACCGCCTGACCAGACGAACCTCGACGCGTATGCCGTGGACATCACCTTCCAGTCCACATCCACGATGGATGAGCGGATGACTTACCACCAGGAGCAGGACATCGTGAGCATGAAGCGCATCATGCTCCAGACGGGGCGACGGCGAGTGCTCATGATGGATGGCTCCAAGGTGGGCCATACCTCGCTGCACCGGTTCTTGCCTGTTTCCGAATTCACGGATGTCATCCTGACGGAGGACGTCGACGAGTCCATGCGGATGCGTATCGCGGAGTACGCAACCGTGCATGTCGCGCCCCTGATGGCCCGCTGACGACCGCCCACCTATTTCAGCAGCCAGTTTGTTAAAAATACCATCCTGGATGGTAGGCTTCCTGCGATCAGGCGCTGACGCCGTGTCGGCCCGATTAAGGCAGGAAGGCTGAAATGCCCCATATCGCGATAGCCGGCGATCACTTCGTCACTCCGAGCGTGTTCCGTGCAGCCCTGGAGGAAGAGCTCGGACAGACCGCCGCGACTTTCAGCGAAACCACCCTTCCCTGGCCGCACGAACCGTTCGGGCCGATCGGTAACGTGCTCGAGGCCAGCGGCAGCGTCGAGGCGAGCATCGATGTGCTGGAGGGTGCCGAGATCGCGGTGACGCAGATGGCGCCATTCACGTCCGAGGTATTCGCCGCGCGTCCTGAACTGCAGATGATCGGCATCAGCAGAGGCGGCCCGGTCAATGTCGATCTGACGGCCGCGACCGAGGCCGGTGTACTCGTAACCTTCGCACCAGGCCGCAACGCCCAGGCTGCCGCAGAGTTCACCGTCGGGTTGATCCTCGCGGCGATGCGGCGCATTCCGCTGACCGACGCTGACCTCAAGCGCGGTACCTGGCGCGGCGACTACTACGCCTTGGAGAACGTTGGCACGGAACTCAACGGCACTACCGTCGGACTGGTCGGTTACGGCGCCATTGGCCGCATCGTTGCGCGCATCCTGCAGGCCTTCGGGTCGACCGTGATCGCCTACGATCCGTACGCTGACGCTGCAGACCTCGCAGCGGATGGCGTCGTCACCGCCGACCTTGATACGGTGTTGCGCCGCAGCGGCGTGGTCAGTCTGCACGCGCGGCTCACGCCCGAGACGCAGCACATGATCGACGAGCGCGCGCTCCAGCTGCTGCCGCACGGAGCCGTGCTGGTCAACGCCGCCCGCGGGGGACTGCTCGATTACGCGCCCCTGCCCGAGATGCTCCGTTCGGGGCGTCTCGGTGCGCTCGCCCTCGACGTCTACGACATCGAGCCCCCGCCTTCCGACTGGCCGCTGTTCTCTGCGCCGAATGTGGTCGTATCGCCGCACCTGGCCGGAGCGACCGCGCAGACAGCCACCCGTGCAGCTTCGATCGTCGCCAAAGATGTCGCGGACTTCGTGGCCGGCCGGGCTCCTGCCCACGTCGCCAACCCGGCCGTGCTCGACGCGCTCGACCTGGCGGCAGCGCGGTGACGGATCCGCGCGGAGCGACACTCGCCGTCGATGTCGGCACCAGCCTCATCAAAGCAGTGGTGTTCGACGAGCGCGGACGTGAGCAACTCGCCATTGCTCGCTCCACGGTGATCGATAGTCCTCATCCCGGATGGGCAGAGCAAGACATGATTGCAGTGCGCGACGCGGTCGGAGACTGCATCGCCGACGCGGTGCGACAGTACAAGCATCCGATTGCACGAGTCGCGCTCACCGCCCAGGGCGACGGGGCCTGGTTGATCGGAAACGACGGAGCTCCGGTGCGCCCGGCCGTCCTCTGGAACGACGCGCGAGCGGCCCGCATCGTTGAGAAGTGGACGCGTGATGGTGTCCTCGACCAGGCATTCCGCATCAACGGCTCACTCGGAAACCTCGGCCTTCCGAACGCGATCCTGGCCTGGTTCATTGCCGAAGACCCGGACGCTCTGGCAGACGTGCGTGACGTCGCGACGTGCGGGAGCTGGCTGTTCGAGTCACTCACCGGAGCACGCGGTCTGCATCCGTCTGAGGCATCCGCGCCCTGGATAGATGTCTTGACCGCACAGTATTCTGACGAGCTGTTCGAGCTGTTTGGTCTCAGCGCTGTACGCGGTCTCGTTCCGCCGGTGCTCTCCGATGACGAACTCACGCGGCCGCTGCTTCCGGGTGCGGCTGCACGCACCGGTCTTAGCGTCGGTATTCCGGTGACGCTCGCGCCCTATGATGTCGTGACCACCGCGACCGGAGGGGGAAGCGTCGCGGTCGGTTCCGCGTTCTGCATCCTCGGCACGACACTGTGCACCGGTTCGATTGTTGACACGATCGACACCGCCGGCACCCCGACAGGACTTGCCCTGCTCAGTGGCGGTGACCGACCGATGACCCGTGCGTTCCCCACTCTCTCGGGCACCGGCGTCGTGGAGTGGGCGCGCGAACTGCTCGGCCTCGACGATGCCGCTTCCCTCACCGACCTTGCCCGCCGGTCAGAGCCCGGCGCCGGCGGCATCCGCATGTGGCCGTATCTGTCGCCAGCAGGAGAGCGCATGCCTTTCCTCGATGCGGATGCACACGGTGTCATGGGCGGCATCACATTCGGAACCGGACCAGCAGACATCGCCCGGGCCACGCTGGAAGGTCTCGCGCACGTCATCCGCGAGTGCCTCGACGCCGTTCAGATCCCTATTACCGAGCTGGTCGTCTCGGGCGGTGGCTCGGCCAGCGACCTGTGGTGCCAGGTGATCGCCGACGTCACTGGCGTGCGAACGGTCCGGGTCACGGGAACTCAGGTCGGTGCGAAGGGAGCGATGCTCTATGCGGCCGTCGCGACCGGTCAGTATGCCGATCTGTCTGCGGCCGCCGCAGCGCTGGTCGAGCGCGCCGAAGAGTTCACGCCTGACCCATCCGTGCGCGCTCTTTTTGACGAGCGTCATGCCGATTTCCTTCGCACGCGTGAAGCCCTCGCCGCGAGGTGGCATGAGTGGCGTCCTCAATCGAAGGGTTCGTCATCATGACGGAATCTGCCTGGGTGGGAATTGATCTCGGTACGCAGAGCGTGCGTGCGGTCGTTCTGGATGACGACGGGCGAGAGCTCGCAGCGGCATCCGCGCCCCTGCACAGCAATCGATTTGGCGATCGGCATGAACAGGACCCACGGCAGTGGATAGCGGCGACCACCTCCGTCCTGCGGCGAGTCACAGCCGAACTGCCATCCGGTTTCGTCGCCAGAGCGGTCGCGGTCTCGGGCACATCTGGGACTCTCGTGCAGCTCGACGCGGTGACTGGAGTGCCTCGCGGAATGGCCGTGATGTACGACGACAAGCGGGGTGCGCCGCACCTTGAGCGGGTGGCCGCCGTCGGCTCTGATCTGTGGCGGCGGCTCGGTTACCGAATGCAGGCGTCATGGGCGCTGCCGAAACTGCTGGAACTCAGGCAATCGCGCGCAGCAGACGACGACTCGGTGATCGGACATCAGCCGGATGTCGTCACCAGTCTTCTTGCGGGACGCCTCGTGTCGTCTGACCTCAGCTCGGCGCTGAAGACCGGTGCAGACCTGGATGCGATCTGCTGGCCGGAGCGGATCTTCGATGCCCTTGACGTACCGCTCGAGAGCATAAATTCGCTCGCGGCGTCCGGTTCGGTCATCGGCGCGATCGCTGAGGCCGGAGCGGCCGCGACCGGGCTGCCGGTCGGGTGCCTGATCGTTGCGGGAATGACCGACGGATGCGCCGCGCAGCTGTCGGCCGGGGCCCTGGTTCCTGGAGCATGGAACAGCGTGTTGGGAACGACACTTGTTCTGAAAGGTGCAGCCTCGCAGCGTCATACAGACCCCACCGGGGCGGTGTATGCGCACCGGGCACCTTTCGATGGCGGCTGGTATCCCGGTGGGGCATCGAGTTCTGGCGCGGGCGTTATCTCATCGCTGCTGCCCGGTCGTGATCTCGACGCACTCACCGACCGAACAGACCTGAATGCTGTTCCGCCGATCGCCTATCCGCTCGGCGGACGGGGCGAGCGATTCCCGTTCGTCGCTTCGGATGCTGTCGCGGTGCTGCCCCAGGGCGGAGATGACCTTGCGATGTTCTCAGCGATCCTGCACGGCGTCGCGTACGTTGAACGACTCGCTTTCGACCTTCTCGCGATGACCGGGTACCCCGTCGACGGCCCCATCTTCGTCACGGGCGGCGGCTCGCGGAACCCGGTGTGGACTCAACTGCGAGCCGACGTGCTCCAACGCGAACTGAGCGTGCCCGCGCGCAGTGAAGGGGCCTCCGGGATGGCGATGCTCGCTGCCGCGGGACAGCTGGCGAGCAGTGGGACACCCGTCGCCGATCCGCTTGAGGCCGTTGCCCAGCGCATGGCGCCGACGGTATCGTCGGTTGCGCCGCGAGCGCAGCGCCGCGAACCGATGGCCGTTGCCTATGCCGGATTCATTGATCACCTGGCCGAGAAGGGCTGGCTTGCGCCAGAGTTGACCGCGGCTGCACGAGAAGGGTTGAACAGATGATCACGCTCCACCTCGTCCGTCATGGAGAGACTGTGTGGCACGCCGAGAACCGCTATGCGGGTGTCTCTGACGTCGCGCTCACTGATCGTGGAAAGCAGCAGGCGGATTCGCTCGCGCCATGGGCCGCGGCCGCGTCGATCGATGCGCTGGCTACGTCTGATCTGTCTCGAGCCACCGAGACCGGGGCCGTCGTCGCGAGGGCAGCCGGGATCACGGCGATTGTCGACCCCGATCTCAGAGAGGTCAGCTTCGGCGAGGCAGAGGGAGTGACGCGCACGGAGATGAAGGAACTGTTCCCCGCTGCGCTCGCCGCCTTCCTCTCGGCGCCCGCCTCTTCACCGCTGCCCGGTGGAGAATCCGGTGCGCATGCCGCCGAGCGCGGACTCGACGCCGTCGTGCGTTTGATGCAGAGTCATGAAGAGGGCGCGACCATCGCAGTGATCGCGCACACGACGTTGATCCGGCTCATGCTCTGTCGCGTTCTCGGTATTCCGCTGGACGAGTACCGACGCCGCTTTCCGATGCTCGGCAACGCCACGATCACGACCCTCTCGCTGCCTCGTGCATCGACGACCGGTGAGCTCGACGGTGCCGGCGCGCTGTTGCAGTACAACGCGCCAGCAGTCGTGTAGTTCCTGTCACCGCACCTACCGCTGCGCCGCGAGCCGAGTCAGATCAGCTGGCGCAGCGCCTCGTCGAGCGAAATGCCCTGGGCGTCGGCACGGTCACGCAGTCGTGCGTGCTCGTCGGCCGTTAGTGTCAGATTAAGTTTGACGGGGGATGCCGGCTCGGCGAGACCAGCGAGAAGATCGGATGCCTCAGCCCAGAGTGTCTGCGGAGGCCCGGCCGCTTCACTTCGACTCGCTGATGCTCGTTCAGTAGGGACGACAGGCTCAGGGGCTGGCTGCGACTCAGGGGCCGCCTGTGGCTCCGGGGCCGGTATACCCACCGTGAACCCGGGCCCGCGATTCGGTTCGCGCTTTGCCTGGTACGCCTTCGCTGCGGCGTTCGCGCGCTCATCGGCTGCCTCGTTGAGGTCGTGCCCGGAGTGTCCCTTGACCCAGGCGAACTTTACGTCTCGGTTCTGCATAGCCTCATCCAGCGACTCCATGAGGTCGCGGTTCAGCACCGGTGCGCCGTCGGCCTTGCGCCATCCGCGGCGTTTCCACCCCGGCATCCACTTGGTGATCGAGTCGATGACGTACTTGCTGTCGCACATGATCAGAAGCGACTCGTTCGAGCCGGCCGTCGCAAGCAACAGCTCGAGCACTGCCTGCAGCTCACCCTGATTATTCGTGCCGTGGGGCGAACCGCCTGCCGCCCAGTTGCTGTCGTCGATGTACCAGGCCCACCCGTTCGGGCCGGGGTTGCCCAGGGCTGAGCCGTCTGCGGCGGCGGTGATCGTCATCCTTCAACCGTAACGGGGCGCGCGCCCCTCTCAGCGCAGCATCCCGAGCAGGTGGGATGCCACCCGCGCCGGCGTCAGCCGCGCCATCGCCGGCAGCTGCAGCACATACCGTGCGAAGATCACCCCGATCAGCGCCGTGGCCATGCGCCGTGCCCGCTCCTGGCCGAACTCGTCGACCAGGGTGCCGAAGACGGTGTGCTCCAGGTACGACATCAGCGCCGGCGAAGACGCGTCGCCCGCAGCGAGCCGGCGCGCGAACATCGTCAGACGCGCGCCATGATCCGGATGCGCCCACACCGCCACCAGGCCGCCCACGAGTCGCGGCAGATCGATGTGCCCGTCGGCATCTGTCGCGGCGGCGAGAACCTCGTGCGGAGCCGCCCGGAGCGAGACGGCCGCCGCCACCAGAGCATCCTTCGATCCGAAATGATAATTGACCAGCGTGTGGCTCACGCCGACCTCGTCGGCGAGCTGGCGCGCCGACACCGCGTCCAGGTCTCCGGCCTCGAAGTGCCGATGCGCGGCATCCAGCAGTCGCTGGCGTGCGGTACCCGCCCCGCGCGGGCGACCGGCCCGTTTATTGACCATGCTGGCATCTTCACACGCACAGGCCGAACGTGGAACCCATGAGCACACACATCGACACCGACTGCGCGATCGTCGGCGGCGGCCCCGCCGGGCTCGTGTTGGCGCTTGCGCTGGTCCGCCGCGGCATCCGCGTCACCGTCATCGAGAAACACGCCGACTTCCTGCGCGATTTCCGCGGCGACACCATCCATCCGTCCACGCAGGACCTGCTCGCCGAGCTCGGCCTGCTCGAGGAGTTCCTCACCCGGCCGCATGCCGATATGGCGCAGGTCACCCTCAGCTGGCAGGGCGCCGAACTGACGCTCGCCGACTTCACACGCCTCCCCACCCGGCGCAAGGTCATGGCGTTCATGCCGCAGTGGGACTTCCTCGACCTGCTCGCGGACCGTGCGGCGCAGCATCCGCAGTTCACGCTCCTGCGCCGCACCCGTATTGACGACGTGACCCGCGACGGCGACCGGATCACCGGCGTCACCGGCACCGGACCCGACGGCGCGGTCACCGTCCGCGCACGGCTCGTCGTCGACGCCTCCGGCCGCGATTCCGACATCCGCGCCGCCGCGGGGCTGGAACCGTCCGGCGTCGCCGCGGCGATGGATGTGCTCTGGTTCCGGCTCAGCAAGCACGCGGGCGAGGCCTATCCGTTCATCCAGGCCGGCGCCGGCATGATCATCACGATCGACCGCGGCGACTTCTTCCAGATCGCACACGTCATCCCCGCCGGCACCTGGCACGGAACCGACGCCGACCTCGCCAACATGAAAGGTCGCATCGCGCGCATCTCGCCGCGCATGGCGGATGCTGTCGCCGACGTCACCATCGATGACGTGCACCTGCTGCGGGTGCGACTGGAGCGGCTGCGCCGCTGGTACACCGACGGGATGCTGTGCATCGGCGACTCCGCCCACGCCATGTCACCGGCCGGGGGAGTGGGCATCAACCTCGCGATCCAGGATGCTGTCGCCACCGCTCGCATCCTCGGACCGGTGCTGCGCGACAGGGAGCCGACGACCGCCGACCTGCGCCGCGTGCAGCGACGACGCTCCTGGCCGACACGGATCACTCAGTTCGTGCAGCGCCGTCTGCAGGGCCCGCTGCTGGCGACCCGCGACCCCGACGCCCCGCTTCCCTTCGCCCTGCGGATACTGCGCGACCACCCGCGCCTCGCACACCTCACCGGACGCTTCGTCGGCCTCGGCGCACGACCCGAGCACCTCGCCCCGTGAGACTGCATTCCGCGGATGAACTCGCGCGGAATCCCGCGCATCTCATCCGCGGAATGCAGTCTCGGAGGGTGGGGGGTCCACGGGGAACGTGATCGACGTCGTCTCGGCGCCCAGGCCGACCTCGAGCGGGTCGACGGGTGCCGTGTCATCGAGATCGTCGACAGCATCGTGTTCCAGCGGTTCACCGGGCAGCGCCGCCCAGGTGTTCTCTTCGTCCTTGCGCTGCGAGAAAAGTCCCATGAGTACCTCGGCAGATCTAGAAGTCGTCGATGATGAGCTTCTTCATCTCCATCATCTTCGCGTACGCACCCGGGCGTTCCATGAGTTCGCCCATGTTCTCCGGAACGATCTGCCAGCTGAGGCCGTACTTGTCGGCGAGCCAGCCGCACACCTCCGCTTCGGGCACGGCGGTCAGCGCGTCCCAGTAGTGATCGAGCTCGTCCTGATCGGCGACCCGCACCTCGAGCGAGACGCCGCAGTCGAACGCGAAGTCGTGATCGGGGCCGCCATCCATCATCGAGAACCACTGGTCTGCCAAGCGGAACTCGCCGAACATGATCGTGCCCGGCTCGGCGCCGGTCGACTGCGGCGGATGCACGGCGAGGTAGCCGACCCCCGCATCCGGGAACAGCGATGCGTAGAACACCGCCGCCTCTCTCGCCTTGCCGTCGACGGCCTCGGTGAACGTGAGCTGCGGAATGAGGAACGGACGCGATTCGCCCTCGGGGCTGGTGAGGATCAGCTGCCAGTTCACGCCGTAGCGATCCTCCACCCACCCGTAACGCGGGCTGAACGGGTACTCGTCGAGCTCCATCCGCACCGTCCCGCCGTCGGCGAGGGCGGCCCACACCGCGTCGAGGCTCGAACGCGCGGCATCCCGGTCGCCGTCGAACCGGAGCGGGTCGAAGTTCAGCATGAACGACACTGACGGATTTGGGCGGAACTCCGACCCCGCGTTGATCAGCGTCAGCAGGTATCCGTCGACGTCGAGGTCGACCGTGAGGGCCTCGCCGGCGAAGTCGGCCTGCCAGTCTGCGACGTCGTCGGGATACGTCGCGCTGACGTGCGCTGAGGCGCCGGGCAGGATGCCGGCATAGAACTCGCCGGCCTCGCCGGCGTTCCGGTCGAACCAGATATTGGGGACGATCTTCTGAGACATCTCGACTCCTTCGTCGCGACTTGTTCCCGCTTGTCTAGATCGTGCTCGTCAGCGCCCGCGGAAGCAAGGGGGTTGCACCCCATTCCTCCACTCTGCGTAGGGTGGAGGGGATGGTTTACCTCACACCCCTGACGGCCGAAGTGGAAAAGTGGTTCGACACACTCGTCGCCGCGCTCATCGCTGTCGTCATCGTCGCCGTGATCGTGATCGGTGCGCGTTTCATCGCCGGACGCACCCGAGGCCGTTCGGCCTGGATCGCCGACTTCGAACGTCGCATCCGCACGCCCGCCATGGTCCTGGCGTTCGTCATCGCCGCATGGATCGTGTGCGCGCTCACCGCGCCCTCCGTGCTGTCGTGGTGGCCGGTGCTGGAACGGATGCTGCTCATCGCCACCGTGCTCGTGAGCGCGTGGCTGCTTTCGACGCTGGTGACGTACGGCATGGAACAGCTCATGCGGTACGACAGCCGGAAGGATGCGACCAGCGCCGAGGGTCGTCGTCGGCAGACGCAGCTGACCATCATGAACCGTCTTGCCGTGGTGCTGATCGGTGTGCTCGCCGTCGGCGCCGTGCTGTTCTCGTTCCCCGAAGTACGGGCGGTGGGCACCAGCATCCTGGCATCGGCCGGTGTCGCGAGCATCATCGCTGGTCTCGCCGCCCAGTCGACCCTCGGCAACCTCATCGCCGGCGTGCAGATCGCTTTCACGGATTCGATCCGCGTGGGTGACGTCGTCGTGATCGAAGAGGAATGGGGCACGATCGGCGAGATCAACCTCTCGTACGTGGTCGTCAACATCTGGGACGAGCGGCGGCTGATCCTGCCGTGCACGTACTTCACCACGACACCCGTCGAGACGTGGACGAGGCGGTCGGAGAAGATCATCGGCACCGTCTTCATGGATCTCGACTGGCGGGTTCCGGTCGATGCTGTGCGCGAGAAATTCATGGAGATCGTCGAAGCCTCGCCCCTGTGGGATCAGCGCTCGGCCAACGTGCTGGTCACCGGATCCGAAGGGGGCTTTGTGACCCTGCGGCTGAAGATCTCGGCCGCCAACTCCGATGACCAGTGGGATCTGCGCTGCCAGGTGCGCGAGCAGATGGTGTCGTGGCTGCAGAAGGAGCACCCCGAGGCTCTGCCGGTCAGCCGCGTGATGCTGAACCGCCCGGAGTAGACGCTCAGCCGACACTCCGTTCATCAATCGGACACCCGCTCGATACCCGACTGTTCGATGCAGGCCGTTCACTGTGTCGGTGCTCTCGCCTTCTCCCCCGCGCCGCGCCGCCGCCCCACTGGCGACCGTGGTCGCCCTCGTCGTCCTCAGCGGGTGTGCGCCAGCGCCGGCATCGCTTCCGCAGCCGACGGGCACCGCGTACGAGCAGATGCCGGTACCCGGGCGCACGATCGCCCCGGACGCGCCCGCGGCGGATCTCGACCTGAGCGGTCAGCGCATCGCGCTCGTCCTCCCCGACCAGGATGCTGCGACGCAGACCATGGCCGACGCCATCAGCGCGACCGCCGAAGATGCCGGCGCGAGCGTGGAGGCCTTCCCCGTCGAAGCGGAAGACACGGTGGACGACGCGTTCGCTGCGGCCGTGGAGAGCGCACCCGAGATCGTGGTCGGGGTCGGCGAGGGGACCGTCGACGTCTTCTCCTATGAGACGGCACAGCGACTCGAACAGCAGTTCCTGCTCCTCGGCGGGCAACTCCCGGAGCCGACCGAGAACGTCACGGCGGTCATCTGGTCGGGTGCGACATCGCGCGGCAGCGGCGCCCCGGCGGACGGCGATTCCGACAGCGGCAGCATTACGCTGACGCGTGCGGCCGAAGCCGCAGCATCCGGTCTGGAGAGCGTGCAGGCGGGCGTCGTCGGCGTCGTCCTCCACCTCGGCGACTGACCGGCCGAGCTCCTGAGCGTCATGCACACGTCACGGCTGAGTCATCGTCCGTTCATACGATTCGAGAGTGTCGGACACCCGGTGTCAGCAGACTTTCGACGCGCCCTCGCGCATACCCCCCGCATTGCCCGTTGAGATCGGAGCCCTCCTTGCTGACCACCGAATCCCCCTCGGACGCCTTCGGCAGGGTCCGTCGACACAGCGTCGCACGACGCACCACGGTGACAGCCGTGCTGCTCGCGCTGACCGCCGGATCCTTCGCCGCGACCTCCGTGCCGGCCGCAGCCGTCGACCGCCCCGCGACGCCGCTCGTGAACGCCGCGAAGTCCATCGCCGTCGAGCCGTTCCGCCTCGAGGCGGAGACGTACAGCTCCAACAACGGCGGCGGCACGAAGACCGAGACCAGCCAGGATGCCGACGGCATGTCCCTCGACAATGTCGGCGGCACGTGGGACGGCGCCGAGATCTACTTCGACGATGTCGACTTCGGCGCTGTGCCCCGCTCGACGGTCACCGTGCGCTACGTGAACAACTCCAGTCGCGTCGGCGCCAACCCCTCGCTCGAGTTCTACATCGACGAGAAGACCGACGAGAACAAGATCGCAACGGCCGCCCTTCCGGTGACCGGCTCGAACTGGAACGCGTACGACACGACGACGGTCGATCTGGATGCCGCTCTCCACGGCAGCCACAAGCTCATCGTGGTGATGAAGGTCACCGCCGATGACGCGCACCCGTACATCGGCAACTTCGACTACTTCGAGTTCGGTGCCCCGGCCGTCGACGTGCCCGACACGTTCATCGGTGCCGAGACGCTGTGGAAGTACTCCGACAACAACACCGACCCGTCCCCCCGCTCGCTGGAGTGGACGACGGCCGAGTTCGACGACGCCGCTTGGACCGAGGCGCCGGGCGCCTTCGGCGCGAAGAACAACTCGGCAACGCCGGATCTGGGCGCCAACTTCCCCGTCGAGACCGTGCTCGAGCACTACATCGACGGATCTGCTGCGCCGACCATCCCCACGTACCACTTCCGCACCGACATCGACATCACCGCAGAGCAGATCGGCGTGATCGAGGGGCTGCAGGGCTCGGTCACCTATGACGACGCCGCGCGCGTCTACGTCAACGGCGAGAAGGTCGCCGGCTTCCTCGACGAGCGTGCCGGCGACAGCAACCTGGCCTACGCCGGCACCAGCAACGGCGACCCGGTCACCAGCGACTTCACGATTCCCGCCGACGCACTCGTTCCCGGCGAGAACCAGATCGCCATCGCGCTCTTCCAGGACCGCGAGACCAGCAGCGATGTCTACTTCGACGTGAAGTCGCTGGCGCCGGTCGAGAAGCAGGAGGAGGAGCCCGAGCCTCCCGCACTGGAGATCAGCGACATCGTGCTGGGCGTCGGTGCCTCCGAGCAGGAGCGCAACCTCGCCTGGTACACCAACCAGGATGTGCCGCAGGTCGCGCAGCTGGCGAAGGCCGCCGACGTGAGCGACGGCGCCTTCCCCGAAACCGCTCAGGTCTTCGAGACCACGGCGGGCGGCGGAACGACCAGCGGTGAGTTCTTCCGCGACGCGACGCTCTCGGGCCTCGAGCAGAACACCGAGTACGCGTACCGTGTCGGCAGCGACGAGTCCGGCTGGTCGGAGGTCTTCACCTTCCGCACGCAGGAGTTCGACGGTGCGTTCGACTTCCTGTTCTTCGGTGACCCGCAGGTGGGGGCATCCGGCAACCTCGGCAACGACGAGGCCGGCTGGATCGACACGCTGAACGTCGCATCGAACAGCTACCCGGATGCCGAGCTGCTGTTCTCGGCCGGCGACCAGGTGGAGCACGCGGGCAACGAGGACCACTACAACGCCTTCCTCAAGCCCACGCAGATGCGTGAGATCCCCGTGGTCGCCACCAACGGCAACCACGACGTCGGCTCGAAGGCCTACGAGCAGCACTACAACCTGCCCAACGAAGACCTCACGGCCGGCCCCGCCTCGAGCGGCACGTCCTCGGGCGGTGACTACTGGTTCATCTACAAGGATGTGCTCTTCGTCAACATCAACTCGAACAGCCGCGACTACGACTCGCACGACGCCTTCCTCGAGAAGGTCGTCGCGGAGCAGGGCGACAAGGTCAAGTGGAAGATGCTCGCCTTCCACCACTCGATCTACTCGGCAGCCGTGCACGCGACCGATGGCGACATCATCGACCGCCGCAACAACATGCCGCAGACCATCTCGGAGCTCGGCTTCGACATGGTGCTGATGGGTCACGACCACCACTACACGCGCAGCTACCTCATCAAGGACGGCCAACTGGCCGACTCCGAGGAGCAGGCAGCCGCCGATGAGGTCGTCGCAGAGGACGGTGAGGTGCTGTACGTCACAGCGAACTCGGCGAGCGGGTCGAAGTACTACAACCTCAACAACGGGATCGACCTGTGGTGGTCGTCTGTGCGCAACCAGGAGCGCGTGCGCAACTACTCGGCCGTCGAGGTCACCGACGAGTCGATCACGGTGCGCACCCTCCGCAGCCAGGCCAACGGCACCGCGAGCCCGATCAACAGCGTGGTCGACGAGGTCGTGCTCAGCAAGGCCGAGGCCGCGGACGACCTGAACGTCGCGGTCTCCGCATCCACGCGCACGCTGGCCGGCAAGCAGTACGTGTCGGTCGCCGCGAAGAACGAGGAGGCCGCCCCGGTCGACATCGTCGTGGAGACGCCGTACGGCTCGAAGACGTTCACGAACGTCCAGCCGGGCAAGTCGGCGAACGTGTCGATCAACTCGCGTGCCGGATCGATTCCGGCCGGTGAGGTCACCGTGAGCGTCACGGGCACCTCGGGCAGCGAGACGATCACCGTGGAGAAGTCGGCCAGCTACCCGGCGGCCGGTTGAACCTCGGGATGCCGTCCGGCAGCCCGCAACGACCCACCCTGTACGAATCCCCCAAGGAGTATCGGAAATGAAGAAATCTGCAGTTCTGCGCGGCAGCGCCATCGCCCTCGGCGCGGCCCTGCTCGTCTCGGCGGGTTCCGCCGCGATGGCCGCCGATGAGGAGTCCGACACCGCCGGTGTCGACGTCAACGTCGAGATCGAGCCGCTCGCCGGACCGGGGGCGCTCGCCCTCACCGTCGCCGGCGACGAGACGAGCCTCACGGAGGCGGCCTCGGAGGACGGCTCCGCACTGGAGCGCACCTTCACGGGCGCCCTTCCGACGGTCACGGTCACCGACACCCGCGCCGCCGAAGACATCGAGCCCGGGTCGGCCTGGTACGTGCTCGGCTCGGCGAGCAGCTTCGTGGATGCTGCCAGTGACAGCACGATCGGTGCAGAGCACCTCGGCTGGTCGCCGCAGCTCGTCGAGGGTGCCGGCGAGGGCGAGGACTTCGTGGAGGTCGGCGGCGACGTCGCACCGAACGAACCCGGCCTGCTCGACCAGGAGCTGCTCTACCTCGTCGACTCCGAGGCGGGCAACGCCGGCGGCGGTGTGTTCAGCGCCAACGCCGACCTGACGCTCAAGGTGCCGGCGGACGTCGCAGAGGGAACGTACACCTCGACCGTCACGCTCTCGCTGTTCGAGTGAGGTCATCGAGGGGTGGGGCGGCGGGTGCCGCCCCACCCCACGGCCGGGCTCCCAACCCCCCCCCGGGGTTGCCCCCCTGGAGTTACTGCCCCGTATCGCGGCCGCCGGCCCCCAGGCCGCCCAAGCGGCCCCCCCGCGCAGCGCCCC
>JBQDFB010000004.1:52691-74360 GCA_052085045.1 Microbacteriaceae bacterium
GGGGGGGGGGGGGTGTCTCGGCTTGCCACCCCCCCCCCCCCCCCGCCGGGGGGGGGGGGGGGGGGCCGGGGGGGGGGGGGGGGGGGGGGGGGGCCCCCCCCCACCCCTCGGCCGTGCTCCATCCCGCCCCCGGAGGTTCCCCCGATGAAGTTCCTGCCCGTTCTCGCGGCCGCCGTCGCACTGGCAGCAATAGCGGCACCCGCGCTCAGCGCCCCCGCTGCCGCGTCCGCAGCGGACAGCGACGTCACCTGGTCGGTTCGCCCCGGCGACGCACAGGGCGAGGACGGCCGGTCGTGGGTGGAGTGGGATGCGGCGCCCGGCGAACAGCGGGCCGACCACATGGTGGTCACCAACCACAGCGTGACGGAGGTGGAGTTCAGCCTGACCTCCGCCGACGGATACTTCACCGACACCGGCCGCTTCAACATGCTTCCCTCCGATCAGGAATCGACGGATGCTGGGACGTGGATCGACCTGCCGGAGAGCGTCGTCGTGCCCGCCGGCGGCGTGGCCTCGGTCCCCTTCACCGTCTCCGTTCCGGACAACGCCACACCCGGAGACCACGCCGCCGGCGTCGCCGCCACCATCCACTCGACGGGCGACGGCGGCGTCGGCGTCGAGTCGCGCGTCGGATTCCGCGTCATGACCCGGGTCACGGGTGATCTCATGCCGGGGCTCGCGCTCGCGGCATCCGGTTCGTACGGCGGTGAGATCAACCCCTTCGAGGCCGGCGCGATCGATGTCGCCTATGAAGTGGAGAACACCGGCAACACGCGCCTGCGCACGCAACCCGAGATCTCGATCTCCGGTCCGTTCGGGATCGGGGCGCAGACCGTGCAGGGCGACGAGATCGTGGAGATCGCCCCGGGGGAGACCCGGCACGGGGTGGCGCGTTTCTCCGCAGCCTGGCCGTTGTTCGCCTATGACGCGAGCGTGGCGGCCGAGCCGCTCCCCATCTCCGACGAGCTGTCGTTCGAATCAGCGGAGAGCGCCGGGGCACAGGCGAACGTCGTCGCGATGCCCTGGTCGCAGCTGGTCGTCCTGCTGCTGGTCGCCGGTCTGGGCGTGTGGGCGATCGCGAGCCGTCGCCGGGATCGGCAGCGGACGCAGCGGCTGATCGCACAGGCGCGCGAAGAGGCGCTCGCGTCGGTGGGGGCCACCGGGGCGCAGGACGCGCCCGAGCCGTCGTCCCGGCGTGAGGCGAGACGAGCCCTGGGGACGATCGCGGTGGCTGTCGCGCTCACGGCGGGACTGCTGTCTCCCGCGCCGGGAGCGTCCGCGGCGACGGGCGACACCGACGACGGTTCAGGAGTCGATGTCACCGTCGAGATCACGCCGCGCGACGGCGAAGTGCCCGGCGGTGAAGTTCCGGGCGGCGAGGCGGATCATTGCGCCGACGTGTCGATTCCCACCCCGGCGCAGCTCACCGAGCAGAACCGAGGCGCGCTGAGCTCGTCCGGCGTGCTTCGGGTCCCCCAGGGAGGCTCGGTCACGCTCGTCCTCGGCGCTCTGCACGCCGGCGACACGGTCTGCGGTTGGCTGTCCCCCGGCCAGACGGCACTCGGCACAGCCGTCGTCGCGGCGGACGGAGCTGTCAGCTTCACCATTCCGGCAGACGTCGCGGCCGGAACATATCGCCTCGCCATCACCGACGCCGACGGCACGATCCTGGGCTGGGTCGAGCTCGAGGTGACGACGGCTCCCACCGAGAGCGGATCCCTCCCGGCCACCGGCGCCGAGACGCCCTGGGCGATCGGCCTGGGATCGGCCGCCCTCCTCATGGCCGGGGGTCTGATGGCGACCCGGCGTCGCCGCACCTGACCGGCATCCCCGAACGCACGCACCTTCCGAATCAGCATCCGTCCCCATTCCCCCTGGAGAGACCTGAGCATGTCACCTGCAACCACCCCCCGCCGCATCCTCGCGATCGGCGTCGCAGCGGCGATCCTCGGCGCGGGGCTCGTGCCCGCTGCCGCGACCGCGGCGGAGACGACCGACTACACCGATCTGGTGAACGTGTTCGTCTCGACCGAAGATGACTTCGGGCAGGACCTGCCCGGTGCCGAGGCACCCAACTCGATCGTCAAGATCAACCCGATGACGTCGCCGAACCGCTCGCACTCCGGCTACGACTACGACTCGGACCAGATCAGCGGGTTCACCCACACCAACCTCGATGGGGTGGGCGGTTCCGGCGGCGGGGGCGACCTGCTCGTCGTGCCGACCTACTCCAGCTACACCCACCGTCCCGACCGGGCCACGTACGCGAAGGGCTACAGCCACGACGGCGAAGACGCCGAGCCCGGGTACTACAGCGTCGACCTCGCCTCCGAGCAGGGCGGCATCCTCGCCGAAGCGACCACCGACGTGCGCACCGGCCAGGAGCGCTTCACCTTCGAGCAGGCTGGCACCGCCTCGCTCGTGGTGGATCTGAGCAACAACTTCACCCGCCGCAATCACGCGACGCTCGACGTCGCGACGCTGGATGACGGCCGCGCGGCGCTTTCGGGCACCTTCGGCGGGCACTTCAACGGCTACGACTACACGATGTATTACCACGTCGAGACGACCGACGCTGTCCAGACCGCGCGGACCTGGAGCGGGTCGAACGAACTCGCTGATACGACCAGCCGCGAGGGCAACGACATCGGGGCCGTGCTCGAATACGAGGCGGCCGCCGGCGAGCAACTGGGCCTGAAGGTGGCGATCTCGCCGATCAGCGCTGAGCAGGCGAAGATCGACCTGGATGCCGAGATGGGGGCTCGCAGCTTCGAGGAGGTCCGTGAGCACACCCAGAGCGCTTGGAACGAGATCCTCGGACGCCTGGCGGTGACCGCATCGGAGACGAGCGACCCGGACGGCGAGCTGCAGGCTCTGTTCTACACGCACCTTTACCGCATGTTCGGCATGCCGATGAACGCCACCAGCACCAGTGGAACCTACCGCGGCCTGGACGGCGAAATTCACGCCGCTGACGGCTACACGCACTACGACGGGTGGGGGTTCTGGGACGACTTCCGCAAGTACGAGATCCTCGCCATCGGGTACCCCGACGTCTTCCGCGATATCGCCCAGTCGATCGTCGACCTCTACGCCACCTTCGCCCAGAGCGGCAAGAGCTCGCTGTCCCAGACCGTTCATTCCGTGCCGACCGTTCGATTCGAGCGCGCCGCCGTCGTCGTCGCCGACGCGGTGGCCAAGGGTGCACAGCTCGACGGGCTCGACACAGCCTGGCCCGCACTCGTCTCGCAGTCGCAGGGCGGCTACGGCAATGCCGACAACGAGCGCCGCGGCTACATCGCGAACGAGGTCGATGACACGCTCGGCACCGCCTACGACGACTGGGCCATGGCGACGCTCGCCGATGCCCTGGGCAAGACCGACGAGGCTCAGACGTATCGCCTGCGCGCCGCGAACTGGACGAACCTGTACAAAGATGACGCGGTGACGCTCGCCGACGGCACGAAGACAGGGCTCATCTTCCCCAAGAACGCCGCCGGCGCCTGGAACGATGCCGATCCCGAGCGCTTCGAGGCCGGAAACGTCTACCAGGGCACGCTCTGGCAGTACAACTGGTACGCGGCCAGCGACATGGGCGGCCTGATCGACAAGATGGGTGGCGAGGAGACCGCGCTCGAGGCCCTGAGCTTCATGTTCGGCGAGCACGCCCCCGACGACGGGCGGCGAATGCTGCACTCGAACGCCAACGAGATCGATCTGCAGGCGCCGTACCTCTTCAACTACGTCGGTGCGCCGGCGAAGACCCAGCACTGGGTGCGCAGCATCTACACGAAGGAGACCTGGAACCGGTACATCGCGACCGGCAGCACGGGCGAGTACCCCTCCAGCGGCGGGGAGTTCACCCCCGCGATCAAGACCAAGGTCTACAAGAACGAACCGCAGGGCTTCCTGCCGACGATGGACAACGACACCGGCACGATGTCTGCAACCTTCGTCGCCGCCGCGATGGGCCTGTTCCCGGTGCTGGCCGGATCGGACGAGTACCAGATCGGCTCGCCGTTCTTCGAGAACGTACGGATCAACTACCCCTCCGGCCGCACGTTCGACATCGCGGCCGACGGCGTCTCGGCCGATGACTACTACATCCAGTCGGCCACGCTGAACGGCGACTCCTTCGACCGTACCTGGGTGACCTACGACCAGCTGACCTCGGGCGGCTCGCTGGAGTTCGAGATGGCGGATGAGCCCTCCGAGTGGGCGGCCGACAGTGTGTCTGGTTCCTCACTGAACGACGAACTGCCCAGCAATATCTACGACCCGGTCAGCGCGCTCACCGTGTCATCGCGGACGTTCTCCGAGGCCGCGGCCGGCGACGGATCGATCGGCAACAGCATCACGTTGGGACTGTCCAACGGCAGCTTCGCCGGCGCGAACGGCGATGACCTGACCGAATCGATCTCGGCGAAGAACCTGCCCCAGGGACTCAGTCTCGGCGCCGAACGCACCGGGAACAGGACGGTCGCCCTCACCCTGGAAGGCACGGCGGAGAATTCCGATGCCCTCGACAGCATCGACGACCTCGAGCTGACGGTGTCGGATGCCGCGTTCTCGCGTCCGCCGTCCACCGGGACGCGGGAGTTCACCCTCCGGGTCGACTTCGTCGGCGCCACCGTCACGACCTCGACCTCGCAGGTCACTGCCGCCCCGGACGGGACGCTGGATGCTGCGATCACGCTGACGCTCGGCGGAGCCCGCTTCGCCGGTGAAGCCGGTCGCGACCTCATCGCCGACGGTGCGCTGAGCCTGCCGGGGCTGCCCGAATCGCTCACCGCCAGCGCGGTGCTCGGCGACGCGGGCACGGCCGAGCTCCACCTGTCGGGGTCGCTCGGCGACCTGCGGGGCGGACAGTTCGCTCTCGCCTTCACCGACGAGGCCTTCGATGGCATCGCCGCCGCGACGGTGCGCGGTGACGGCATCTCCGGGCTTGGCACGCTGCGGATCCATCGCGACGAACCGTGGCGAGAGATGCTCACTGCGCTCCTCGCAGACGCCGAGCTGGTGATCCAGGGGGCGTATACCCCGGCATCCTTCGCTGCTTTCGAGACCGCGCGCGTCGAAGCACGTGAGGCACTCGCCGACGAGGCATCCACCAGTGATCGGCTCGGCGCCGCGCACACGGCCCTCACCAAGGCCGGCGAAGCGCTGAAGATCGCGCAGTCGGCGTACCGGGTGATCGAGGCGGAGTCGTTCGACGAGTCATCGGGCAGCCCGCTGCAGCAGGAGACGACCGACGACGCGATCGGCGGCACGGTCGGCAACATCGGCGGCGTGACCGTCGGGTCGTGGATCGCGTACGACGGGATGGAGTTCGGTGAGACACTCCCGGTGCGTGTGAAGCTGCGCTACGCGAACCACCCGGGCGACAGTGCGACCGATGAGGTCGTCGAGGTGCGGGTGGGGGCTGTCGACGGCCCGGTTGCGGCAACCGTCCCCGTGCCGGTGACGGAGGCGTGGAACGATTTCGCCACCGTCGAGGCCGAGATCGCCGACCCGTCGCTGCTCGCCGGTTCGAACAGGCTCTACTTCGTCTTCGGCGGAACCGCCGGCGAGGGCAACTCCTGGGTCATCAACCTCGACTGGGCGCAGTTCTCGGCGACCGGCGAAGACACCGATCCCCCGGTCAGTCCCGTTCGCATCGAGGCGGAGACGTACGTCGAGGACAACGGCAACGGTTTGATGAAAGAAGGCGAACCGCCCGCAGGCAATGTCGGCGGAACCTGGGACGGCGGACAGCTGGGCTATGCGAGCCATGACTTCGGTGCTGGCGAGCTCACACGGATCACGGTGAACGCCTCGACGCGCGATGAGCGGGTCGGAGACGATCCGCGACTCGAGTTCTACCTCGACGAGGTGAGCGAGGAGGCCAGGGTCGGCACGGTTTCCCTGCCGAAGACCGGCGGCTGGGGCAACTACGTCGAGACGACGGTGCCGCTCGATCGACCCGTCACCGGGACCCACGCGCTCATCGTCGTCATGCACGCGGACCCCATCGACGGCCAGGAGCACAACTACGTCGGCAACCTCCAGTGGTACGAGTTCCTTCCGGACGAGCAGCCGGCGCCCGACCTCACAGCGCTCGAGGCGGCGATCAAGGACGGGCAGGCCCTGCTCGCCGACGAGGATCTCTATGTCGCGATCGACTTCGCGGTGTTCCGCGCCGCGCTCGACGAGGCGACCAGAGTCGCGAGTGCTGCGGGTGTCGTGCAGGACCAGGCGGACGAGGCCGCACGAGTTCTCGGTCTGGCGATCGGACAACTCGACTTCGCCGTCGTACGGCAGCTGCCGCTGCTGATCGCCCAGGCCGAGGCCGTCGACCCGGATGCGCACGCACCCGAGCAGATCGAGGCGCTGAATGTCGCGCTGACCGCTGCGCAGGCCGTGCAGGAGGGCGCGTCGTACGAGGAGTACGCCGAGGCTGTCGCTGATCTGAGCGCCGCGCTCGACGCTCTGACGACGCCCGAGCCGACGCTGGCGGTATCGGTGGCTGCATCGACGCGCGCGCTCGCCGGCAAGCAGTACGTGTCGGTGGCGGTGAAGAACGACGACTCCGTTCCGGTGACCGTCGTGGTGGAGACGGCGTACGGCTCGAAGTCGTTCGCGGATGTGAAGCCGGGGAAGACCGCGAAGGTGCTGATCAACTCGCGCGAGGCGGCGATCCCTGCCGGTGAGGTGTCGGTGTCCGTCACCGGTGTCGTCGGGGAGGACGAGGTCACGGTCGAGCAGACTGCGACCTACGACGCGGCCGGCTGATCAGCGCGGCGCGGCCTCTGCGGAATCATCGTCATCCGCGGAGGCCTCGCGCACGGCATCCACCAGTTCTCGCCACGCGCCCCGCAGCTCGGAATCGGCCAGTTCGCGTTCGTGCTCGCTCTGCGGCGTGCGGGCGCGGATGCTCCACACGTAGCGGTCGGCGCCGGAGGATCCCTCTTCGGGCTCGGCCCACGGGCAGCGTTCGATCAGCGAGATCCAGACGTCGACGTCGGCGTGGAGTTGCACCTCCCAGCGACGTCGGATGCCGGCGACTCCGCCGGATCGCACGACGGCGACCGCGACCAGGGCGGCGGTGCCTCCGCTGTCACTTGGAGCGTCGGTCTCGTTCATCGTCGATGACTCCTACGGTGGTCCAGGCGTCGCGCACTGCGGCGACTTCCGAATCACCGTACTCCTCTGCGGCCGCGGCCACCGTGGCATCCGCGAACTCGCGGAATGTCGCGGTCGCAGACAGACCGCCGGTCAGCGCCCGGTACCAGACGGTGCCCGCGCGCTCCCACGCCTGACCGCCCAGCGTGGTCGCGGTCAGGGCGAACGCGCGGTTCGGGATGCCGGAGTTGATGTGCACGCCGCCATTGTCCTCAGTGGTCTGCACGAAGTCGCTCATGTGTGCCGGCTGCGGATCCTTTCCGAGCTCATCGTCGTCGTAGGCGGTGCCCGGCTCGATCATCGACCGGAGGGCTGTGCCCTGCACCTCGTCGGTGAAGATGCCCGCGCCGATCAGCCAGGTCGCCTGATCGGCCGCCTGCCCCTGCGCGTACTGCTCCGTGAGCGCCCCGAACACGTCGGCGATCGACTCGTTCAGCGCCCCGGGCTGACCCTGATACTCGAGGTTCGCGGTGTGCTGGATCACACCGTGCGCGAGCTCGTGGCCGATCACCGTGAGCGAGCGGGTGAAGCCCAGGAACACCTCGCCGTCGCCGTCGCCGAACACCATGCGCTCGCCGTCCCAGAACGCGTTGTCGTAGTCGGTGCCGTAGTGCACGGTGGCGTTCAGAGGCGCCCCGGCACCGTCGAGCGAGTTGCGCGCGAACGCCGCCAGCAGCAGCTCGAACGTCGCGCCCAGCCCGTCGAACGCCTCGTTCACTGACGCGTCGTCGACCGGCGGCTCGTCTTCGGCTCGCACGACAGCACCCGGCAGCGTCTCGGTGCCTCCCGCATCGCTGATCGTGCGGTTCGGAGCATCGCCCAGCTCGGCCACAAGGGCGCCGTTCTCGTCGATCGAGAAGTTCAGGCGGGCACGGAACTGCGGTCTGCCGGCGATCAGAGTCTGGCGCGCAGCATCCGCCGCCTTCGTGAAGCGGCCCGACTGCGCCAGGCGCGCGAGGAGGTAGGCCGGGACGATTCCCCGTGCCGATTCGTCGTGTGCGCTGAGATCCATATCGCCGACGATACGCGGGGGAGCCGACAGAGTCACCGTCGCTCCCAGGTCGCTCGCGTAAAATCGGCACAATGACCGATGCCCCCGCCGCCGACACCGCTGAATTCGGCGACGGCCTCGATCCCGACGACCTCGCGACGACCCTGCGGGTGCTCGCCTCTCTGGATGCGATGAGCGAACAGCATCCGGATTACATCGCCGTCCGCCGCGCCACCGCGCAGATGTTCAAAGCCGTCAAGCGCGCTCGCCGCAAGGAGATCCGCGATGCGATCGCCGAGGCCGACCGCGCTGTCGTGGCGAACACCGCGACCGGCGCTCCCGACCGCATCGACGACGAGACGCGCGGCAACGACCTCGCCTCAAACGTGGATGCTCCGAGCGCCGGCGAACTGCTCAAACCCCGCAACTGCTACATCTGCAAGCAGCCGTACACGCTCGTCGACGCGTTCTACCACCAACTCTGCCCGGACTGCGCGCGCTTCAGCCACGGCAAGCGCAACGCTCGCACCGACCTCACCGGCCGCCGCGCGCTGCTCACCGGCGGGCGGGCGAAGATCGGCATGCACATCGCGCTGCGCCTGCTGCGCGACGGCGCGCACCTGACGATCACGACGCGCTTCCCTCGCGACGCCGTGCGGCGGTTCTCCTCCCTGCCGGATGCTTCGGACTGGATCGACCGGCTGCGCATCGTCGGCATCGACCTGCGCGACCCCGCGCAGGTGGTCGCGCTCGCCGATTCGGTCGCAGCGCAGGGTCCGCTGGACATCCTGATCAACAACGCCGCTCAGACCGTGCGGCGCTCGCCGGGGTCATATTCTCTGCTGGCGGATGCTGAGATGCGGCCGCTGCCGGACGGACCGCTGCCCGAGATGGAGACGTTCGGGCACACCGCCGATCCGCATCCGCAAGCGCTGCAAGCATCCGTCGACGCGAACCCGTTGCTGTCGGTGGCGACGCTCGGAGGAACCGTCGCCGAGCAGGGCGGGCAGGCGCTGACCGCCGAAGACCTCGCGCGCTTGGCGATGGCGCCCGGATCTTCGTCGCTGGAGAAGCACGCCGACGGATCGGCGATCGACGCCGGCGGGCTCGTGCCTGACATCGACCACGTCAACAGCTGGGTGCAGTCGGTCGAGCAGGTCGATCCGCTCGAGATGCTCGAGGTGCAGCTGGCGAACACCACCGCGCCGTTCCTGCTGATCAGCAGGCTGCGGGCGTCGATGCGGTCCTCGGACGCGCACCGCAAGTACGTCGTGAACGTCTCGGCGATGGAGGGGCAGTTCTCACGCCGCTACAAGGGCCCGGGGCATCCGCACACGAACATGGCCAAGGCCGCGCTCAACATGCTCACGCGCACCAGCGCCGGCGAGATGCTCGCCACCGACGGCATCCTGATGACCGCCGTCGACACCGGCTGGATCACCGACGAGCGCCCGCACCACACCAAGGTGCGCCTCGCCGAAGAGGGGTTCCACGCCCCGCTCGACCTCGTCGACGGCGCCGCGCGCGTGTACGACCCGATCGTGCAGGGTGAGCTGGGCAACGACGTGCACGGGGTGTTCCTGAAGGACTACAAGCCGAACCCCTGGTGAGCCCGGGCTGGTGGCGGCGTCCGCACTGCTACGCACGTCGGAGCCTGTTGCACCTGACGAACATTTTCGGCCGATTCCTCCGACACCCGCAACAGGCTCCGACGGATGCAACACCTCGGCGGGCGTCAGTGCTCGGGAACCTCGAGGTTCGCCGAGGCCCACGCGCTCAGGCGGATTTCACGCGGATGGGCGGAAGAACAGATAAGATTCCTCCGCCCATCGCAGAGTTCTCCGCCCATCACGGTGTGCCCGCGCGGTCACGCCGTCGGCAGCCGCACAGTGACGATCAACCCTCCACCATCACGCAGCTCCAGTTGCAGCGTGCCGCCGTGGGCGCGGGTGATCCCCTCGGCGATCGCGAGTCCGAGCCCCGTGCCCGCGTGATGGGCGTCGTCGCTCCGGAAGCGACCGGCACCCCGCTGGAACGGCTCCCGCAGCGTGGCGAGCAGGTGCGCCGGGATCATCTCGCCGGTGTTCTCGACGACCACCACGGCATCCTTCGGGGTGAGCTCGGTGCTCACCTCGACGCTGCCGCCCACCGCGACGTTGTGCACGATCGCGTTATGGACAAGGTTCATGACGAGCTGCTGCAGGAGCGCGGGTGACCCGTCGACGAGGGCAGTCGTGCCGCGGATGTCGAGGGTCACGCCGCGACGATCGGCCAGCGGATGCAGCCCCTCGACAGCCTCTTCCGCGAGGAGGGCGAGCTCGACGCGCTCGCGCTCGAAGCTGCCGCGCTCGGCACGAGCCAGCAGGAGCAGTGCCTCGGTCAGGTCGATCGCCCGGGTATTGACGTCTTGCAGGCGATCGATGAGCACGTCGACGTCACGGTCAGGGTCGTCGCGGGCGACCTCGAGCATCGTCTGCGAGATGGACAGCGGAGTCCGCAGCTCGTGCGACGCGTTCGAGGCGAAGCGCCGCTGCTCTTCGACGTGCGCTTCGAGCCGGGCCAGCATCGTGTCGAACACGTCGGAGAGGTCGCGGAACTCATCCTTCGGGCCTGGCATGTCGACGCGGTGCGAGAGGGATCCCTCTGCCGCGAGGCGGGCGGCCTCGTTCAGACGGGTCAGCGGCACCAGCATCCGCCCGGCGAGGAACCAGCCGCCCACCAGGCCGAGCGCGAGCAGAAAGATGAGCGCGGCGATCGTCGGCGGCACGAACGCGCGCACGAGGTCGGAGCGGTTGGGCACGCGCGTGTTCGCGTTGATCTGCACATCGGGCACGTAGCGGAGCAGGAACAGGCTGACCACGGCCAGTAGCAGAACGCCGGCGATCATGAGGAATCCGGCATAGCTGAGCGTGAGCTTCATCCGGGCGCTCAGGCCGCGGCGCCTAGTCATTCGCGGCATCCGTTCCGACATCGATCCGATACCCGACGCCGGGGACGGTGGCGATCACCCACGGCTCACCCAGCCGTTTGCGAAGCGATGACACGGTGATCCGCACAGCGTTCGTGAACGGGTCGGCGTTCTCGTCCCAGGCTCGTTCGAGCAGATCTTCGGCGCTGACCACGCCGCCCGCGGCATCCATCAGCACTTCGAGGACCGCGAACTGCTTTCGCGTCAGCGCGACATAGCGTCCGTCTCGGAACACCTCCCGACGGAACGGATCGAGACGGATGCCGGCGAGCTCCGTCGTCGGCGGTCGTGAGCGCGCACGGCGACGGTCGAGCGCCCGCAGTCGCAGCACGATCTCGCGCATCTCGAAGGGCTTGGTGAGGTAGTCGTCGGCGCCGAGTTCGAAGCCGGATTCCTTGTCGTCGAGCCGGTCGGCGGCCGTGAGCATGAGGATCGGGATGCCGCTGCCGGAGTCGACGATCCAGCGCGCGATGTCGTCACCGGACGGACCGGGGATGTCGCGGTCGAGCACGGCGAGGTCGTAGGAGTTGACGCTCAGCAGTTCGAACGCGGTGTCGCCGTCCCCGGCGATGTCGGCGGCGATCGCCTCCAGGCGCAGCCCATCCCGGATCGCCTCGGCGAGGTAGGGCTCGTCCTCGACGATCAGCACGCGCATGGTGCGATCCTACGCATCAGCACGTATCGCGAACATATGAAAAAGCGCATACGCCCTGGCAACCGGCGCCCATGTTCTCTGGATGCATGAACACCGCAAATTCGTCCGCTGCCGTTCTTCGGCGGCGAGTCTTCGTGATCCTGACCGTGCTCGTCCTCGCTGTGGGCGCCGCTTTCGCCGTGCAGTATTCATTGGCGACAGCATCCACCGACCGGGATGCGGGCGACTCGACGGGGGAGATCACGCCCGGCTCGACGCCGGTCGACTCCGTCATCGCACCGAGCGAGGCCGACGGCGTGATCTTCGACGGTGCCGCGCTATCGGTGTTCGACCAGGACAAGCCCGCCATCGCCAACCTGGACCCCGCGCTGCTCGACGCTCTCCACCGCGCGGCGACGGATGCCGCAACCGACGGCGTCGAGTTCGTCGTCAACAGCGGGTGGCGCTCGGAGGCGCTTCAGCAGCACATGCTGCAGGAAGCCGTCGCCGACTACGGGTCCGAACAGGAAGCGGCTCGATGGGTGGCCACGTCGGCGGCCTCGGCGCACGTCACCGGAGACGCGGTCGATCTCGGGCCGCTGACCGCTCTGGACTGGCTGGCTCAGCGCGGCTCTGCCTATGGCCTCTGCCAGATCTATGCCAACGAGTCGTGGCATTACGAGCTGCGCCCGGAGGCCGTCGATCGCGGATGCCCGCAGATGTACGCCGATCCGACGCAAGACCCGAGGATGCAGGGGTGAGTGCTGTCGACGTCCGGATAGGTATCGACATTCGCCTCTGACCGGCGGATGCTGGAAACATGACAGCGTTCACGGCAGATGGTGCGTTCAGCGGTTTCAGCGTCGACGACATTGACGCGGCGAAGGAGTTCTACGGGGCGACTCTCGGGCTCGATGTCGAGGACAACGCGATGGGATTCCTCAACCTGCGACTGCCCAGTGGCGGGTCGATCTTCGTCTACCCGAAACCGAACCATACGCCCGCGAGCTTCACGATCCTGAACTTCCCGGTGGCCGACGTCGATGCCGCGGTCGATGATCTCATTTCCCGCGGGGTCAACACCAAGATCTACAGCGACGAGGAGTTCCCGTCCGACTCTCGCGGAATCGTCCGCGGCGGGGGACAGGGACCCGATATCGCGTGGTTCCGTGACCCGGCCGGCAACGTTCTCGCCGTCATGCAGGCCTGAGCGTGGGCGACATGAGTTCGGACCACGACGATCTCATCGAGATCGAGCACGACGGCTGGCGATCCCTGCGCGACGGCACCGGCGGCGAGTTCTACGGCGACATCATGACCGCGGACGGAGTGATGATCCTGGCCCACGGCTTCGCGCTGACGCGTGCAGAGGTCATCGCATCCCTCGCCGATGCACCCCCGTGGGAACGATACGAGATCGAGGAGCCTCGGGTGATCAGCCTCTCTCAGGACGTGGCAGCCGTCGTCTACAAGGGTTGCGGATTCCGCCTTGACGAGACGCCGTTCATTGCGCTGATGTCGAGCACGTACGTGCGGCTGAAAGGTCGATGGCGACTCGCGATCTATCAGCAGACACCGATTCCGGCATCTGCCTAGAGACGGTCCACACTCGTCACCGTCACGACGGCCTCGCCCGCCTCGTCGGATGCCGCAAGATCGACTGTCGCGGACATGCCCCAGTCATGGTCGCCCGACGGATCGTCGAAGATCTGACGTACAGTCCACTGCGTGGCGCCCTCGGTGAGCATCAGCAGCTTCGAGCTACGAGCGTCTGGACCGGTGAGGATCTCGTCGTGCTCGGTGAAGTAGGCGTCGAGCGCGTCGTTCCAACCGTCGGCGCCGAAGTCCGGGTCGAGATCGGCCAGAGTATCGACGTCTTCGAGAGCCGCCAACTGCACGCGGCGGAACAGCTCGTTGCGCACCAGCGTGCGGAACGCACGCACGTTCGCGGTGAGGCGCTTGGGCGCGGGCGGGACGATCGGCTCGTCATCCGGGCGGTGCAGGTCGACGATGCCGTTGTCGGTGCCCGCCCGCAGCTCCTCCCACTCATCGAGCAGTGAGGAGTCGACCTGTCGCACGAGCTCGCCCAGCCACTCGATGAGGTCGCGCAGGTCGTCGTTCTTCAGCTCCTCGGGGATGGTCTGCGAAGCCGCGCGATAGGCGTTGGACAGGTACCGCAGCACCACGCCCTCGGAGCGCGCGATCTTGTAGTACGCGACATATTCCCCGAACGACATGGCCCGCTCGTACATGTCTCGCACGACGGATTTCGGGTGCAGCTCGAAGTCGCGGATCCACGGCTGCGCCGAGCTGTACGTCTCGAACGCTTGCCCGAGCAGCTCCTCCAGCGGCTTCGGGTACGTGATCTGCTCGAGCAGCTCCATCCGCTCTTCGTACTCGATGCCCTCGCGCTTCATCTCTGCGACGGCGTCGCCACGGGCCAGGAACTCCTGCTGGCTCAGCACCGCGCGCGGATCATCGAGTGTCGACTCCACGATCGAGATCATGTCGAGAGCGAAGGTCGCGGCATCCGGGTCCAGCAGTTCGAAAGCGGCCAGCGCGAACGGCGAGAGCGGCTGGTTCAGCGCGAAGTTCGGCTGCAGGTCGACGGTCACGCTGATCGCGCCGTCGGCACTCTGCTCGACGATCCCCGACTCGCGCAGCGTCCGATAGATCCCCAACGCGCGCAGAGCGAGGAGACGCTGCCGCGCCCGCGGCTCATGGTTGTCATATACCAGCGCGCGCATATTGCCGAACACGTCACCGCCGCGGCCGATGACGTTGAGCATCATGGCGCTCGTGATCTGCATGTGCGAGGTCAGAGTCTCGGGCTCAGCATCCACGAGCTTCCGGAACGACGGCTCGCCCCACGACACGAATCCATCCGGCGCCTTCTTGCGGATGATCTTCCGCTTCTTCTTCGGATCGTCGCCGGCCTTCTTGATCGCCGCGGCGTTCTCGGTCTCGTGCTCCGGCGCCTGGGCGACGACGGTGCCCGCGGTGTCGTAGCCGGCTCGACCCGCCCGCCCGGCGATCTGATGGAACTCGCGGGCGTTGAGCTGCCGCATCCGCGTGCCGTCGAACTTCGTCAGCGCCGTCAGCAGCACCGTGCGGATCGGCACGTTGATGCCGACGCCGAGCGTGTCGGTGCCGCAGATGACACGCAGCATCCCGCGCTGGGCGAGCTGCTCGACGAGCCGGCGGTACTTCGGCAGCATCCCGGCGTGATGCACGCCGATCCCGGCACGCAGGAACTTCGACAGCGTCTTGCCGAACGCCGTCGTGAAACGGAACTCGCCGATGAGGGCAGCGATCTCGTCACGCTGCTCACGCGTCGCGATCTTTGTGCTCGACAGGGCCTGTGCCCGCTCCATCGCCGCGGCCTGTGAGAAGTGGACGATGTAGATCGGTGCCTGGCCGGTGCCGAGCAGGTCTTCGACCGTCTCGTGGATCGGCGTCAACTCGTAGAAGAAGTGCAGTGGCACGGGGCGTTCGACGCCTGTCACCACCGCGGTCTCGCGGGAGGTGCGGCGGGTCAGGTCCGCAGCCAGCTCGGTGACATCGCCGAGCGTTGCCGACATCAGCACGAACTGCGTCTGCGGCAGGGTCAGCAGCGGCACCTGCCACGCCCACCCGCGCTCGGGATCGGCGTAGAAGTGGAACTCGTCCATGACGACCTGCCCGACGTCCGCCGAAGGTCCCTGGCGCAACGCGAGGTTCGCGAGGATCTCGGCCGTGCAGCAGATGATCGGCGCATCGGCGTTCACGGAGGAATCCCCAGTGATCATCCCGACGTTCTCAGGCCCGAAGATGTCGACCAGAGCGAAGAACTTCTCGCTGACGAGGGCCTTGATGGGGGCCGTGTAGTAGCTGCGGCGGTCGTTCACGAGGGCCGCGAAATGGGCGCCGATCGCGACGAGCGACTTTCCGGTGCCGGTGGGCGTCGACAGGATCAGGTTGTTTCCCGAGACGATCTCGATGACCGCCTCGTCCTGCGCCGGATACAACTGGATGCCGGTGGACTCTGCCCATTCCACGAACGCCGTGTAGACGGCATCCGCATCGGAGCCGTCGGGACGGGTGGCCGGATCGAGAAGCGAAGGCATGATCCTTCGATCATCCCTCACCGAGCCATCACTGCGTTCCTGGAAGCACCACAGGACACCCGAACACCGGGTCTGTGATGACGCGCGCCGACAGCCCGAACAGCTCGTGAATGAGATCGGTGGTCACGATGTCGCGCGGATCTCCCTCGGCGACGATTCGCCCGTCCTTCATGGCGATCAGGTGGGTCGCGAACCGGGCGGCCTGGTTGATGTCGTGCAGAACGGCGACGATCGTACGATTGCCATCGCGCATGTCGGAGATGAGCTCCATCACGTCGTTCTGGTGGCCGATGTCGAGGAAGGTCGTCGGCTCGTCCAACAGCAGCACGGCCGTCTCCTGAGCGAGGGCCATCGCGATCCAGACGCGCTGGCGCTGTCCGCCGGAGAGCTCATCGACGCGGCGACCGGCCAGATCTGCGACTTCCGTCGCCGCAAGCGCCGATGCGACGGTGGCCTCGTCCGAAGCCGACCAGCTGCGCAACAGGCTCTGATGCGGGTACCGGCCACGACTGACGAGGTCGAGCACGGTGATCCCATCCGGGGCGATGGGCGTCTGCGGCAACAGACCCAGACGCCTGGCGAGCTCCTTCGTCGGCACGGACCGAATATCAGTCCCGTCGAGCAGCACGGTGCCCGTCTCGGGCTTCAGCAGGCGCGCGAGTGATCGCAGCAGCGTCGACTTTCCGCACGCGTTCGGTCCAATGATCACCGTCAGCTCGCCGGCGGGGATCGCCACGTCGACGCCGTCGATGATCGTCGCACCGCCGTACCCGATGCGCAGATCTGCGCCGGTCAGGCCGGGGGCCGTGGTCGCAGCATCCATCATTTGCGTCTCCCTTCGACGATGAGCAGCCAGAGCAGGTAGAGACCGCCGACGCAGACGGTCACGGCTCCGACGGGCAGCAGGAGGTGCGGGAAGGCGTGCTGGGCGACGAGATCCGACGCCAGCAGCACGACCGCTCCGACCAGTGCCGCCGAGACGACGTCCACGGATGTCCCGCGTCCGCGGAGCCGTCTGCCGATCTGGGGCGCCGCCAATGCGACGAACGCGATGGGTCCGGCGGTGGCGGTGACGACCGCCGTCGTCAGCACCCCCAGCAGTACGAGCAAGACGTTGGTGCGCTCGACCGGAACACCGAGGGCCGCCGCCGTGTCGTCGCCGAGTTCGAGACGGCGCATCCGCTGCTGAGCCAGTGGCAGGGCGACGATGACGAGCAGGAGCACGATCGACCCGAAGACGACCGAGGTCGTGTCGGCCAGAGACAGCGTGCCGGCGCCCCACACGGCTGCGCGCAGAGCCTCATCGACGTCGGCCTTGACCGTGAACCACTGGTTGATCCCGCCGAGGAAGGCGCTGATCGCGATGCCGATGAGGATCAGTCGCATCCCCGACATTCCCTGTCGGAAGGCGAGGATATAGATCACCGCCGCAGCGAAGATCCCGCCGATCAGCGCTGCGGTGACCGTCGCCGCATATCCGCTGATGCCCAGCATCAGCATCACGACGACGCCGGTGTAGGAGCCCGCGTTGAAGCCGATGATGTCGGGGCTTCCCAGCGGATTGCGGGTGAGCGATTGGAAGATGGCGCCGCTGATCCCGAGCAGACACCCGAAGACGACTGCGGCCAGGATGCGGGGTCCGCGCCACTCCAGCACCACCTTCTGCGCTGGCCCGTCACCCCCGCCGAGCAGCACTTGCACGACCTCCGGTATCGACAGCTCGTACGACCCGAGGGTCAGACCCCATAAGGCGAGCGCGACGATGACGACGATGAGAGAGGTGGCGACCACGATCGCCCGGCGGTTGATCCGGATGCTGACACCGCTGCCGCGCACGACGAAGGATCGATCATGCACGACGCTCACAGGTTCACCGTCCGTGTGTTGCGGGCGAGCAGAGCGAGCACGGGAGCTCCGACCAGCGCTGTGACGATGCCGACCTGCAGTTCGCTGTCCACCATGATGCGGCCGAGCACATCGGACCCGAGCATCAGGATCGGGGCGACCACGGCGGAGAACGCGATGATGCGCCGCTGATCCGGTCCGGTGAACGGGCGCACCAGGTGCGGAACCATGAGCCCGATGAAGGCGATCGGTCCGACTGCCGCTGTGGCGGCGCCGCACAGGAGGGTGATCGAGAGCGCGACGAGCACCCGAGTCAGACCGACTCTGGCGCCGAAGGAGCGCGCGACATCGTCTCCGAGTGCGATCGCGTTCAGTGCTCGGCTGCTCACCACCGCCAGAATGAGTCCGAGCAGGATCCAGGGGGCGACGGCTTCGATCGTGCCAGCGGGGCGGTCGGCGAGGGTACCCGCGCCCCAGAATCGCATGCGGTCGAACGTTTCCGGATTGATCAGGGCGAGGGTCTGCGAGAACCCGACCAGCACGGCGCTGGTGGCGACGCCCACCAGGGTCATGCGCAGAGGAGAGGGCGGCCGTTCACCCAGGGCCGCCAGCACGTACACCAGAACGGCCGCCAGGAACGCGCCGGCGAACGCCAGCGGGAGATACTCATGAATGCGGGTGATGCCGACGAAGGCGACTCCGAGGGTGACGGCGAAACCAGCGCCGGCATTCACTCCCAGGATTCCGGGGTCGGCCAGCGGGTTGCGGGTGAGTGCCTGCATGAGTGCTCCGGCTACGCCCAGAGCGGTGCCCACGAGCACCCCCAGGATCGTCCGGGGCACACGCAGACCGAGCAGCGTCGCCTCGGCGATCGGATCGTCCGGATCGGTCATCGCCTGCCAGAGATCACCGAGTGGAATGGATGCCGACCCGATCACCAGGCTCGCGACGCACAGCACCGCCAGCAGCAGAATGCCGAGGCAGAAGGTGCTGACCACCGTGATCGCGCGGCGCGGCGCGCGGGAGGGGATGGTTGTCGTCATGGAGTGTGGGCTCGAAATCGAAGATCGCTAAGGTAAGGCTATCGTTACCTAGGGTGCGCTTCCACGTGACCGACCCCCTCCCCGACTCGAAAGCGACTTCTCATGCGCTCACACCGCCTGCTCGCCGCCACCGCCGTGGTGGCATCCATCGCCCTCGTCGGCACCGCCTGCGCAGCATCCGACCCGGGCGCTGATGATGCGACTACCGAGGAATCCGCGATGCGAACGGTGGCCACCGACTACGGCGACGTCGAGGTCCCCACCGACCCGCAGAAGATCGTCGTGCTGAACTACGCGCTCGCGGGTTACCTGTACAACCTCGACCAGCCGGTCAGCGCGACGATCCCCGAGGATGCCGACGGTGAGGGCGAATTCTCCGAACTATGGGGCGATGCGCCAGAGGAGGACGGAACCGTCTTCCTCCCCTGGAGCGTCGACGGCTTCGATCTCGAGGCGATCCTCGCCGAGGAGCCCGACCTGATCGTCGGCGGCGGAATCGGCTTCCCGCTCTTCCAAGCGGAGGAGGTGTACGACGAGCTCAGCGAAATCGCCCCCACCGTGCTCGTCGGAGCCGATCTCGACACCTGGCAGGAGCAGTTCTCCTTCCTTGCGGAGGACGTGTTCGATCAGGCTGATGAGTACGAGGGTTTCGTCGCTGCGTACGAGGAGCGCGTTGCCGAAGTGAAGGCCGCGATCACGCCGCCCACGGGGCAGGCCGCGTATGTCGCCTACACCGGAGACGGCACCGCGTTCCCTCTCGTCGAATCGGTCGGACTGCCCACGGAGCTCGCCGAGGTGGGCATCGAGCCGGCCCCGATCTTCGCCGAGAACGACTTCGAGGTGTACGGCGGTGGCGGTGACATGTTCGAGCTCTCCACCGAGCAGGCCGGGCAGACGCTCACGCAGCCGACGCTGTTCATCCTGGGCTTCAACGGCGACTTCATGGACGCCGAGACGCTTGCGTCCAACCCGGTCTACGCCGCTCTTCCCGCATTCCAGAACGACAGCGTCTACGAGCTGCCCTACTGGTCGCTGCGCGGCGACTACGACGAGGCGCTCGCCACTCTCGACCACGTCGAGGAGCTGTTCGGCTGACATGGCACTGCGCGAATTCGTCACCCACCCGCTCGTCCTGCGCCGACTCGAAGTGATCGGCGTCCGGGATGTCACCCCTCGAATGCGTCGGGTCACCCTCGGAGGACCTGAGATGGCGGCGTTCGAACGGGACGGACTCGCGCACGGCCCGTTCCACGCTCCCGGCTTCGACGATCACGTCAAGGTGCTCTTCGCCGAGCAGGGCGACGTCGAGCAGGTGCTGCCGGTGCAGCTCGCGGAGGGCATCGAGTGGACGCATGCCCCAACACGCCAGGCGCGCGACTACACACCGCGTCGGGTAGAGGGCGGCGAGGTCGACCTCGACTTCGTTCTCCACGGCGACGGCCCCGCGGTGGCGTGGGCGCGTTCGGCGCAGCCAGGCGACGCGCTCTGGGTCGTCGGCCCGAAGTCGTCGATCGTCGTTCCCGAAGATCTCGACTGGGTGCTTCTCATCGGAGACGAGACGGCGCTGCCGGCGATCGGCCGATTCTTCGATGAACGACCGACGGATGCTCCGGCGCATGCAGTGATCACGATCGGGGCGTCCACCGCCAGACAGGAGCTCGCCCTTCGCGAGGGAGACACCGTTTCATGGGTGGTCGCGCCGCCCACGGACCGCGGTGCGTTGGAGGCGGCCGTTCGCGCTGCGACTCCCGCCGACGGCGAGGGGTTCGCCTGGGCCGGAGCCGAGAGCCGCACCCTGCTGCCGCTGCGCCGGTTCTTCGCCCGAGAACGCGGTCTCGCCAAATCCCGTATCAACATCACCGGGTACTGGCATGCTGACGACGAAGCGGATGCTCCCCAGCATCCGGAGGTGCCCTCACCGCTCGCCTGGTTCGTCGTCCGAGCGGCTCTGCAGATCGGGCTGCTCGATGACATCGCCGATCATCCCGGAGCATCCCTTGATGAGATCACCGCCCGGCTGGGAGTGGAGCCGCGGCCGATCGAGGCGCTGACGCCGACTCTCGTGCATCACGCCGTCATCTCCCTCGACGACGGCGCCTACCGTCTCGATTCCGCCGGCGAGGCGCTGCTCGCAGATGAACACGAGCGCGAGGTGTTCGATGGCCACGAGGCTGATCTGATGCTCGCGCTCGGCGAGCTCGCCCCGGCGATGCGGGAGGGCGGATCGCCCTGGGCGAGGGCGAACGGTTCGACCCTGGCCGCTTCTGCCGCGCTCGACGACGACGTCTTCGATGAACTCGAGCACGGCACTGAGGTGCTGCAGTTCCTTGCCGGCGCACTGATGCGCGACAGGCTGTGGACGGATGCCGCAACAGCACTGATCGTGGGGCCGGGGGCGGCGCAGATCGCCGGCCTCGCCGCCGAGGCGGGGATCGGCACGACCTTCCGTGTGACGGCGGAGCGGGCATCCGACCTCGCCTCGGCGAGCGAGAACCTGGTTGAGGACGACGGTGCTTCTGCAAACCTCGCGATCGCCGCCTTCGCACTCGGGCATCGCACCGATGACGAGGCGCGTGAGCTGCTTGCCGTGCTGCGCGAGCGCGCCGGCACGCTGGTGGTCATCGATGCCGCGCGTGCGGATTCGCTGAACCCTGCCGCACACGAGACGTCGGTGTTGGCACTCTCAGGCAACGGCGTGGGTCTGCGTGACGAGAATGGCGTCGCGATTCTCGCCGCCGACGCCGGCTGGCGCTTCGAACGGAGCATCGCCCTCGGATGGGGCATCGAGGCGGCAGTGCTGTCCTGACGACGGTTCACGATGCACCCGCTGTGCGGGCGTGCATAGAGCCAGATTCAGGAACGGACTCGCTTGGACATCTCGGTGATCCAGATCGGAGCGAACGGCGAGATGCAGCCGGGCG
>JBQDFB010000005.1:0-12917 GCA_052085045.1 Microbacteriaceae bacterium
GCGGGGTCGTCGAGCAGCTCCTGAGCGCGGGCGCGGACCGGTTCGAACTCGGCGACGACGACCTCGGCGAGGCCCTTCTTGAAGTCGCCGTAGCCGCGACCGGCGTACTCGTCTTCGATGGCGGCGACCTGACGGCCGGAGAGGGCCGCGTAGATCGTGAGCAGGTTCGAGACGCCGGGCTTGTTCTCCCGGTCGAAGCGCACCGAGCCTTCGTTGTCGGTCACCGCGCGCATGATCTTCTTCGCCGATTTCGCCGGGTCATCCAGCATCCACAGAACGCCGGCGTCGCTCTCGGCAGACTTCGACATCTTCGCCGCCGGATTCTGCAGGTCGTAGATGCGGGCCGTTTCCTTCTGGATCACCGGCATCGGCACGACGAACGCCTCGCCGAATCGTGAGTTGAACCGCTCGGCGAGATCGCGGGTGAGCTCGACGTGCTGTTTCTGGTCGTCACCGACCGGCACTACGTCGGTCTGGTACAGCAGGATGTCGGCGGCCATCAGCACGGGGTACGTGAAGAGTCCGACGCTGGTGGCGTCCTGGCCGTACCGGGCCGTCTTGTCCTTGAACTGGGTCATGCGCCCTGCCTCACCGAACCCCGTGATGGTCGAGAGGATCCAGGCCAGCTCGGCGTGCGCACGCACGTGCGACTGCACGTACAGCGTCGACTGCGACGGCTCGATGCCCGCGGCGATGTACTGCGCGGCGGTGCGTCGCGTCTTCTCGCGCAGCGACTCCGGGTCCTGCGCGACGGTGAGCGCGTGCAGGTCGACGACGGAGAAGAACGCATCGTAGGAGTTCTGCAGATCCCGCCACTGCAGGAGCGCTCCGATGTAGTTGCCGATCTGGAGAGAGTCGGCGGAGGGCTGCATTCCGGAGTAAAGGCGAGGTTTCGTCACGTCATCAATCCTACGCGGCGGGGGAGGGCGCTCCTCCGCCCTGCGACATCCATCGGCTCGGATGCTGCGCGTCACCGTGCGTGCCATACGCTGAAGGAGTGCCCGCGTCGCCCCGTTCCCGCAGATCGAAGAGGCCTCACACCGGACGTCCGCTCTATGTCGAGACGTTTGTGCGGGCGCCGATCGACAGAGTGTGGGAATTGACGCAGACCCCCGGGGCGCATGTGCGCTGGGACGGGCGTTTCACCTCGATCGTGCCGACACGTGTGCGAGACGACGGTGCGCAGGAGTTCCGCTACGAGCTGGATCTCGGCATCCACGCCATTCGCGGAACGGGGGTGTCGAAGGGCACGCGCACCGGTGCGGGCGGCGAACGCACGTCGGCACTGGTCTTCGACACGGCAGACCGGCTGTCGCCGCTCGGGCGCGGGCGGGGATACTGGCGATACATCCCGGTTGACGGCGGTGTGAGATTCGTGACGGGGTACGACTACGCGCCGGGGTGGGGTCGGCTCGGGCGCTTTCTGGATCCGCTGATCATCAGACCGTTCGTGTGGTGGCTCACGGCCCGGAGTTTCGATCGCCTTCGGCTGTGGGCCGAACAGGGCACAGCACCCGAACACACCCGGTGGTGGCTCTCGCTGATTCCGGGGCGTCGTCCTCGAGCACGCGCTCGCCGCTGTCTCTCCCGTCCGCCGCTGCCCACGACAGCCGGAATCATGGCGGACGCACCGACGACACTCGCGGAGCTCGACCGATGACGGCGTCCGGCGGCGTCTTCCGCCGCGCGCTCGGCGCGGATTTCACTCGCCTGCACCCGCAACTGCAACGCCGGTTCGGAGTCGGAGTCGACGCGGGCTACGGGTGCGTGGGGCGAGGCGTGATGCGGGAGCTTCGGCGAGGACCGTGGTGGACGCTGCCGTTCCTCCGATTCGGGACGCTGCGGAACATCATGTTCCCGGAGGTCGGACGCGACGTTCCGTTTCAGATCGACAATCACGCCTACATCGACGGCTACGGACGTGAGACCGTCACCTTCGTACGCACGATGCATGTGAGACCGGGCCGCCGCCGCCGTTTCGACGCGACGATGATCTACAGCGACACCAGACATCGTGTGATCGACTACCTCGGCACGCATCAGCACTTGGCCGTCGACCTGACGCTTGAGGTTCTGGAGGATGGTGCTCTGCATCTCACATCGGGAGCTCAGCGCTTCTACGAGGGGCCGATCGCCTTCCGTTTCCCGATGCTGTTCAGTGGAATCGCCGAACTCACGGAGCGCTACGACGACGAGCGGGAGTGCTTCATCATCGACCTGGACGTGCGCAACCGATACTTCGGCAGACTCTTCGGATATCGGGGTGAGTTCACCTGCGAGTACCCGTCCTCTGCGGAGTCCCCCGAGACGGTGAAACCGTACCGAGAGGAGCGGCGCGAATGAACGCTCATCGTTCCGTGTTCCTGGCGGCGTTGGGAGCGGATGCCGCCCTCCTCCAGCCGGCGGTGCTCGAGTACGTCGCCGGTCCGCCGGAAGGCCACGATCACGGCGAGGGGAACGGCGTATTCGAAGTCGCGGGCAGCCCGTTGCGGCGCCTCATGCTGCTGCTGCGACCGGTGGTCGGACCGGACCTTCTCGTCACGCGGATGGAGCGCAACGTGCCGTTCCAGGTCGTCAACCGTCCGCGTCGCGGCGATGGGGCGACACCGGCGCTGACGGCCACGCGCACCTTCCACTTCCGCTCCCACAGCGAGACATTCGTCGATATGCTCCTGCCCGGTGCGGCCCCCGGCACGGTGGTCGACGTTCTCGGGCGACACCGCCGCATCGAGATCCTGTTGGAGTGCACGGCGACGCCGGCGGGAAACCTCAGCCTGCGTTCGCGTGCCTGCCGCATCCGCATCGGGAGAGCTCGCCTACGCCTGCCCCGACTCCTCGGCGTCGACGTCGCAGTCGAAGACGGGTACGATCCGCACCGCGACCGGCGAACGATCGTCGCCGAGGTGCGCAATCCGATCATCGGGACCGTCATGGCGTACCGCGGGTGGTTCCGATACGCGTACCGCCGCAGCACCGGCCCGGCGCAGGCTCAGTAGGTGTAGTCGACGATGACCGGCGCGTGGTCGCTCCACCGCTCCGCGTAGCTGGCGGCCCGCGCGACCCGATAGTCCGTGACGCGTTCTGCCAGCGTCGGCGTCGCGAGGTGATAATCGATGCGCCAGCCGGTGTCGTTGTCGAACGCCTGTCCCCGCACCGACCACCACGTGTACGGACCGTCGACCTCACCGTGGAAACGGCGGCCGACATCGATCCAGCCGAGTCCGGTGCCCACCGAACCGTCGATACCGGTCACCTCGGCGCCGGCCTCACCGAGGAAGCGGTCGAAGTACGCGCGCTCACGGGGGAGGAAGCCGGACTTCTTGCGGTTGCCGCGCCAGTTCTTGATGTCGAGCTCGCGATGACCGACATTGAGATCGCCGGTGACGAGTGCGAGCGCGTCGTCGCGTCCGAGCTCGGTCAGGCGTGTGTCGAGGGCCTCGAGGAACTTCCACTTCTCGTCCTGCTTGGGGGTGTCGGCCTCGCCGGTGTGCACGTACGCGCTCACCACCGTGAGCGGACGGTCGCCGATGAGGAAGTCGCCCTCGATCCAACGCCCCTTCGAATCGAAGTCTTCGGCGCCGAACGCCGTGCGTGAGGACAGTGCGGGAGTGCGGCTGGCGATAGCAACCCCCGCGCGCCCCTTCGCCGCGCCCTCGTCATGGATGATCGACCACCCGGGCAGCGCGGCCTCGAGATGCTCGTCCTGCCCACGGACCTCCTGCAGCGTGAGGATGTCGACGCCGGCGGTGTCGAGCCACCCGCTCATCCCGTTGCGGGCAGCTGCCCTGATGCCGTTGACATTGACCGAGGCGACGCGCAGATGGGGCATGGATCAAGCCTAACGAGAGCCCCGGACATCGCGGTGCGCGCGTGACCGCTCTGCGAGAAGACGGTGCGCAGCCCGAGCATCCGGAGCAGGGCGCTTCGGCGGATCGGCGAGGAGGGCGGTCAGATCGTCCTTGGCGGCACGAGCGGCTCGTCGCGCGCTCCACGCCCGATACCAGGGCGCACTGTCCCGTGCTGCACGCGCATCGCGCAGCCGGATGCGCGCGGCCACGAGCAGCGACTGATACTCGGCGATGATGCGCTCGTCCTCGGTCTGCCGGAGCAGAGGAACATCCCGGTCCCGTGCAGCCACGGCGATCCAGGCGGCGGCGCTCAGCATGATGACCCCGTTGATGCGGAACCACAGCAGAAGCCCGACGAAGATCGCGAAGGTCGCGAGCAGGGGATTGGTCGGTGAGTAGGCGAGCAGGAATCCGGCACCGAACTGCAGGACGGTCATGGCGCCGCCGCCGAGCAGCGCACCGGGCCAGATCGTGCGCCACCGCAGCGATGTGCCGGTGAGGAAGCGCACCATCGCGGCCAGCGCTGCCGAGAGCAGCACGAACGAAACGATGATGGTGCCCGCGCGGATCAGCAGGTTCACCGCATCCGAACCGGCATCCCACCCCAGCAGCGCGAGCGCCCAGGTCAGCACCGCGGCACTGCCGTAGCTCAGCGATGACCCTGCGACCAGCGCGACCCCGAAGATGAGCGCCGCCAGGAGGTCACGGGCCTTGAGCAGCACGAAGCTGCGACGGTCCGGCGGAAGCCCGAACATGTCGCGCACGGCGCGGCGCGAGAAAGTGACCCAGCCGATCGCGGTCCAGATGACCGCAACCAAGGCGATCAGACCGGTGATGCTGAGCACCCCCGCCGTGCTGGCTGCGATCTCGTGAGCCTGCTCAGGGGTGAGCAGCTCGCTCTGTTCGCTGATCAGCCCGGGGACATAACTGTTGATGACGTCGATCAGCGCATCCACGGCCTCTGCGCTGCCGCCGAGCCACAGACCGGAGATCGCGAAGGCGAGATAGATCGCGGCGAAGATCGCGAACAGCGCCTGATAGCTCACTCCCGCGGCGAGGAGGAAGCCGTTGTTCTGCAGGAAATGCCGCCAGACTCGCACGGGGAACAGCGCGAGGGTGCGCTTGGTCAGCGCGCTGGCGCGTTCGACCGCGGCATCGAAGCGCCCGGGGTCATCGGATGCTGCTCGTGCCTCGGCGGGGTCGGAATCGGACACGAACCAACCCTACCGAGGGGACACTCGTGCTCGTGTCTGCCCGGAGACAACCGGTCTCAGGGACGCCCCCGCAGGACGGCCTGCTTGACCTCGGCGATCGCCTTGGTCACCTCGATGCCGCGCGGGCAGGCCTCGGAGCAGTTGAAAGTCGTGCGGCAGCGCCAGACGCCCTCTTTGTCGTTGAGGATATCCAGGCGCACCTCGGCGTTGTCGTCGCGCGAGTCGAAGATGAAGCGGTGCGCGTTGACGATGGCGGCAGGGCCGAAGTACTGGCCGTCGGTCCAGAACACCGGGCACGACGAGGTGCACGCGGCGCACAGGATGCACTTGGTGGTGTCGTCGAAGATCGCACGGTCGGCGATCGTCTGCACGCGCTCCTTGCCCTTCTCGGGCGTCGAGTTCGCTACGAGGAACGGCTGCACCTCGCGGTAGGAGGCGAAGAACGGCTCCATGTCGACGATGAGGTCCTTCTCGAGGGGCAGACCCTTGATCGCCTCGACGTAGATGGGCTTCGAGATGTCGAGGTCCTTGATCAGCGTCTTGCAGGCGAGACGGTTGCGGCCGTTGATGCGCATGGCGTCCGAGCCGCAGATGCCGTGCGCGCACGAGCGGCGGAACGACAGCGAGCCGTCGACCTCCCACTTGATCTTGTGCAGGGCGTCGAGCACGCGGTCGGTCGAGAACAGCTCCACGTCGTAGTCGACCCAGCGGGGCTCGGCATCCTGCTCGGGGTCGAACCGGCGGACGATGAACGTGACCAGGAAGGCCTGGACGGCCGGATCCGCGGCTGCGGGGGCGTCTGCGACAGCGTTCGACATTCTCAGTACTTCCTCTCCATCGGCTGGTAGCGGGTCTGGATGACCGGCTTCGAGTCGAGTCTGATGTGATCTGCCGGGGTCGACGAGTGCGGGTCGCCGGTCAGATAGGCCATGGTGTGCTTCATCCAGTTCTCGTCGTCGCGCTTCGGGAAGTCGTCGCGCATGTGTCCGCCACGACTCTCCTCGCGGTTCTGCGCCGCATAGACGACGACCTCGGCGATGTCGAGCAGGAATCCGAGCTCGACGGCCTCGAGCAGGTCGGTGTTGAACCGGTGGCCCTTGTCGTCGATGTAGACGTTGCGGTAGCGCTCGCGGAGTTCTGCGATCACGCCGAGCACGTGCTCGAGCGACTCGTGAGTGCGGAACACCTGCGCGCCGCGATCCATCTCGTCCTGGAGCTTCTTGCGCAGCACAGCGACGCGCTCGGTGCCGTTGCTGTCGCGCAGGTGTTCGATCATGTCCTTGACGTACGCGGCCGGATTCTCGGGCAGCGGCACGAACTCGGCGGACTTCGCGTATGCCACGGCGTTGTTGCCCGCGCGTTTGCCGAAGACGTTGATGTCCAGCAGCGAGTTGGTGCCCAGGCGGTTCGAGCCGTGCACCGAGACGCACGCGCACTCACCCGCGGCGTACAGGCCGGGAACGACGGTGTCGTTGTCGGCGAGGACCTCGGCGTCGTTGTTGGTGGGGATGCCGCCCATGGCGTAGTGCGCCGTCGGCATCACCGGCACGGGTTCGGTGACGGGGTCGACACCGAGGTAGGTGCGGGCGAACTCGGTGATGTCGGGCAGCTTGGTCTCGAGGACTTCGGCGCCCAGGTGCGTGCAGTCCAGGTAGACGTAGTCCTTGTGCGGGCCGGCGCCGCGGCCGTCGAGGACCTCCTGCACCATGGAGCGCGCGACGATGTCACGGGGCGCGAGGTCCTTGATGGTGGGGGCGTAGCGCTCCATGAAGCGCTCACCGGACTCGTTGCGCAGGATCGCGCCCTCACCGCGGGCGCCCTCGGTGAGCAGGATGCCGAGCCCGGCCAGGCCGGTCGGGTGGAACTGGAAGAACTCCATGTCCTCGAGCGGCAGATTCTTGCGCCAGACGATGCCGACGCCGTCACCGGTGAGGGTGTGCGCGTTCGAGGTCGTCTTGAAGATCTTCCCGAAGCCGCCGGTTGCGAAGACGACGGCCTTGGACTGGAACACGTGCAGCTCGCCGGTGGAGAGGTCGTAGGCGACGACACCGGCGACCTGGGTACTGCCGTCGTCGGCTGTGACCGTGATCAGATCGAGCACGTAGAACTCGTTGAAGAAGTTGATGCCGAGCTTGACGCAGTTCTGGAACAGCGTCTGCAGGATCATGTGTCCGGTGCGGTCAGCGGCGTAGCAGGCTCGGCGCACGGGCGTCTTGCCGTGCTCTGCCGTGTGCCCGCCGAAGCGGCGCTGGTCGATCTTGCCCTCGGGGGTGCGGTTGAACGGCAGCCCCATGTTCTCGAGGTCGATGACCGCGTCGATGGCCTCCTTGGCGAGGATCTCCGCGGCATCCTGGTCGACGAGGTAGTCGCCGCCCTTGACGGTGTCGAAGGTGTGCCACTCCCAGGAGTCCTCTTCGACGTTCGCGAGTGCAGCGGCCATGCCGCCCTGCGCGGCTCCGGTGTGGGAGCGCGTCGGGTACAGCTTGGAGATCACCGCGGTCTTCGCGCCGGGGCCCGCCTCGATGGCCGCCCGCATGCCCGCGCCGCCGGCGCCGACGATCACGACGTCGAACTGGTGGTAGTGCACACCGTCGCGGACGACGGAATCCTGAGTCTCGGTAGTCACTTCTTGTTGCTCTCTTCTCAGTTTCCGACGACGCCCGCTGCCACGCAGGTGTCCCACAGCGTGCTCGACTCGGTCACACCGAGGCAGGGGTCGAAGGTGAAGACGACCAGGGTGCCGAGGATGATGAGCAGCCCGGCGGCCAGTCCGATCGCCCATACCAGGACCGCGCGGAGCTTCGGGGTCGTCACGTAGTCATTGACGATCGTGCGCATGCCGTTGCCGCCGTGGATGAGCGCGAGCCACAGCATCAGTACGTCCCACCACTGCCAGAACGGTGTGGCGAACTTGCCGGCGATGAAGGCGAAATCAAGGGCGTGGATGCCTTCGCCGACCATCAGATTGACGAACAGATGGCCGAAGATGAGGACGATCAGCACGACACCGGATGCTCGCATGAACACCCAGCCCCACTTCTCGAGGTTGACGCCGCGTCGGCGGCGCGTCGGTGCGGCGACGGTCTGCGCGGACATCAGTGACCCCCTCCGAAACCGCTGAAGGCGAGCGAGAGATGGCGAGCTGCGAAGCCGCCGATCAGGATCACCCAGACGGCGAGCACGCCCCAGAACAGCTGTCGCTGGAGGCGTGCGCCTTTGGACCAGAAGTCGATGAGGATGATGCGGAGACCATTCATCGCATGGAAGACGATCGCCGCGACGAGCACGACCTCACCCAGTGCCATGATCTCGTTCTTGTACGTGCCGATCACTGCGTTGTACGCCTCGGGGGAGACCCGGATCAGCGCCGTGTCGAGCACATGAACGAGCAGGAAGAAAAAGATCGCGACTCCGGTGATGCGATGAAGCACCCACGACCACATTCCCTCTCGACCGCGATACAGCGTGCCGCGTGGGGACTTGGACGTGGTTTCCGAAATCGACGGTGCCAAGCGAGTGCCTGCGGACACGGTCGTCCTCCCTATCGATGCGAGGTCGGCAGCATGCGCTGGGTGCGAACCGACCGCAGGGCATGCCCGATCGAGTCCCATCCTATTCCCGATCAAACCTTCGGAGCGACGAAGGGTGACCTAAGTGTCTCGATATCGAGACTTCTCGCGCGCACTACGCTGGGGTCATGACCTCGCCGTTCGACGACTTCTACGCTGTGATCCCCGCGGGCGGCATCGGCAGCAGGCTCTGGCCGCTCTCGCGGGCAGACGCGCCGAAGTTCCTGCACGATCTGACGGGGTCGGGCAACTCGCTGCTGCGCGACACCTGGGATCGTCTGGAGCCGCTCACCGGCCCCGACCGCATCGCCGTCGTCACCGGCCGGGCGCACCGTGCTGCCGTGGAGGCCGAGCTTCCCGGCATCCCGGACAAGAACGTCTTCCTCGAATCCGAGCCGCGCGATTCGGCCGCCGCGATCGGTCTGGCCGCGGCGATCCTGCACCGGCGCGACCCGGACGTCATCATCGGCTCGTTCGCGGCCGACCACGTCATCCGCGGCACGCGAACGTTCGAGTTCGCGGTGGAGCAGGCCGTCGCGGTCGCTCGGGACGGCTACATCTGCACCATCGGCATTCAGCCCTCCGAGCCGTCGGTCGGCTTCGGGTATATCGAGAAGGGCGACGAACTGATCGTCGATCGCGCCCCGGAGGCGGCCACGGTCGTGCGCTTCGTCGAGAAGCCCGATCTCGAGACGGCGAAGGAGTACTACGCGGACCGGTCGTTCCTGTGGAACGCGGGAATGTTCATCTCGAAGGCGAGCGTGCTGCTGGACGAGCTCGCCGCGAACGAACCGGAGCTGCACGCCGGGCTCATGGAGCTCGCCGAAGCCTGGGACGATCGCGAGCGCCGTGGCCCTGCGGTGGACCGAGTCTGGCCGTCCATCAAGAAGATCGCGATCGATTACGCCGTCGCCGAGCCCGCCGCGGACAAGGGGCGCCTCGCCGTCATCCCCGGCCACTTCGACTGGGACGACGTGGGGGACTTCGCCTCGCTGACCAAGCTCATCGCAGGCGGGCGCAAGAACGACCTCGCCGTGCTCGGTCCGCGGGCCCGCGTGCTCTCGGATGCGGCGACCGGAATCCTCGTGAGCCAGACGTCTCGCGTGATCAGCCTCGTGGGCGTTCAGGACATCGTCGTCGTGGATACTCCCGATGCTCTGCTGGTCACGACGACCGAGCACGCACAGCGGGTCAAGGGCGTGGTCGAATCCCTGAAACTCACCGGCCGCGGCGACGTTCTGTAGGCGTAGGGCACGGATCTATTGCGAGTTCATAACCATTAACTGCACTCGTGATGTCGAACGCCGTAACACTCGGTAATTTAGCCGGACGAGGCCTTGCGAATGGCGCGGGCCACGACTCGTGGAGGCTTACGTGACCATTTCCACCCAGAAGCGCGCACTGGCCGCGCTCGTCGCGACCGGTGTCGCCGTCGCACTCGCGGGCTGTGGGGCAGCTCCCGACGACAACGGCGGCGACGACGGCGGCGAGGCGATCGACTTCCTGCCCTGCATCGTCTCGGATGCCGGTGGGTTCGACGACAAGTCGTTCAACCAGCTCTCCTACGAGGGCGTTGTCCAGGCAGCCGACGAGCTCGGCGTCGAGGCCACGGACGTCGAGTCCAACAGCGCCACCGACTACGCTCCGAACCTGGAGAGCCTCGTCTCCCAGGGCTGCAACGCCATCGTCTCGGTCGGCTTCGCGCTCTCCGCCGCGACTGTCGAAGCTGCGACCGCCAACGAGGGCATCGACTTCATTCTCGTCGACGATGCTGCCGACAACGACTTCGACGGTGAGAAGGATGCCGAGAACGTCAAGCCGCTGCTCTACGACACCGCCCAGGCGGCGTTCCTCGCCGGGTACCTGTCGGCCGGCTACTCCGAGTCCGGCAAGGTCGGAACCTTCGGCGGCGAGGAGTTCCCGACCGTGACCATCTTCATGGATGGCTTCTACCAGGGCGTCAACTACTACAACGAGCAGAACGACACCGACGTCCAGGTCGTCGGCTGGGATGGCGAGACCGGCTCGTTCACGGGCGGCTTCGAAGCCGGCCCCGAGGCGAAGACCGTTGCGCAGAACATCATCGACCAGGGCGTGGACGTGCTGCTGCCGGTCGGTGGCCCGATCTACCAGTCGGGTCTGCAGGCCATCAAGGAGTCCGGCCGTGACATCGCACTGATCGGTGCGGATGCCGACCTGTTCGTCACCGACCCGACGACGGCCGACTTCGTGCTCACCTCGATCCTCAAGGACATGAAGCTGTCGACCTACGAGGCGACGATGAGCAGCGCGAACGACGAGTTCGACCCCGAGGCGTACATCGGAACCCTCGAGAACGAGGGCGTCGGCCTCGCCGAGCTGCACAACTTCGAGGACAAGGTCGACCCCGAGCTCTGGACCGCGGTCCAGGACCTGCAGCAGCAGATCATCGACGGTGAAGTGACCGTCGAGTCCTACCTCGGCTGATCGAGGGAAGAACCACGGGGGAGGCCGGCGACCCGCCGACCTCCCCTCGCTGTCGCCCCCGGATCCCACCGGAACCTGGGGTGGAGCACCTTTGCTGATTAGGATCTGAAACATGAAGCTTGAACTGCGCGGCATTACGAAGAGGTTCGGCGCGCTGACGGCCAACGACCACATCGACCTCACGATCGAGCCCGGTGAGATCCACTGTCTCCTGGGCGAGAACGGCGCCGGAAAATCGACGCTGATGAACGTGCTCTACGGCCTGTACCAGGCCGACGAGGGCGAGATCCTGCTGGACGACGTCGAGCAGCACTTCGCCGGCCCCGGCGACGCCATGGCCGCCGGCATCGGCATGGTCCACCAGCATTTCATGCTGATCCCCGTCTTCACCGTCGCCGAGAACGTCATGCTCGGCCATGAGCAGACCACCTTCGGAGGGCGCCTCGACCTCGCCGCCGCTCGCGCGATGGTGCGCGAGATCTCCGGTCGTTTCGGGTTCCATGTCGACCCGGATGCCGTAGTCGAAGACCTCCCGGTCGGTGTGCAGCAGCGGGTGGAGATCATCAAGGCACTCTCACGCGACGCGAAGGTGCTGGTGTTCGACGAGCCCACCGCCGTGCTCACGCCGCAGGAGACCGACGAGCTGATGAACACCATGCGTCAGCTGCAGGATGCCGGCACCTCGATCGTCTTCATCACCCACAAGCTCCGCGAGGTCCGCGAGGTCGCCGACCGCATCACGGTGATCCGGCTCGGCCAGGTGGTCGGCGAGGCGGCCCCGACCGCCAGCAACGAGGAGCTCGCCTCGCTGATGGTGGGGCGCGCCGTCGAACTCACCGTGCACAAGGATGCCCCCCAGCTCGGCGACGAGTCGCTCGTGGTCAAGGAGCTGACCGTCACCGACCCGTTCGGCACCGTCCTCGTCGACGACGTGTCGTTCAGCGTGCGCGGCGGCGAGGTGCTCGTCATCGCCGGTGTGCAGGGGAACGGCCAGACCGAACTCACCGAGGCGATCGTCGGGCTCCAGCCGCGCGTCGAGGGCAGCGTCCGGCTGAACGGTGACGAGCTCATCGGACGCTCCGTGCGCAGCATCCTCGACGACGGCGTCGGCTTCGTCCCCGAGGACCGCAGCGTCGACGGCGTCGTCAAAGAGTTCTCGATCGCCGAGAACCTCATGCTCGACCGCTCGGTCGGCGCCCCGTTCGTGAAGGCGGGCACGCTGCAGCTCGGAGCACTGGACTCCTTCGCCAAGGAGAAGATCGCCGAGTTCGACATCCGTACCCAGGGGGCGGCGCAGGCAGCCGGGCACCTGTCGGGCGGAAACCAGCAGAAGGTCGTGCTCGCGCGCGAACTCAGCCGCGACCTGTCCCTGTTCGTCGCGGCGCAGCCCACCCGCGGCGTCGACGTCGGATCGATCGAGTTCATCCACAAGCGCATCGTCGAGACCCGTGACTCGGGCATCCCCGTGATCGTGATCTCCACAGAACTCGACGAGGCGGCGGCTCTCGCCGACCGCATCATGGTGATGTACCGCGGCAAGGTCGTCGGCATCGTGCCCGGCGACACCTCCCGCGAGCAGCTCGGCCTGATGATGGCCGGCATGATCGAAACCGACACGACGGCCGCGGCGACGGCAGCCGATACCGAGGAGACCAGCGCATGACCGGCCCCGAGCTGAAGCCGATCGCGTCGTCACCGGCGGACTTCGGCACCGACCCCGCGGCCGATCCGGCCGGTACCGGACCCTCCCGTTGGCACGGTGCGTTCCGGCGCATCGTGACGGGCAACGGACTGATCTCCGTGCTCTCGGTCGTGCTCGC
>JBQDFB010000005.1:13017-60587 GCA_052085045.1 Microbacteriaceae bacterium
TCCGGCGCATCGTGACGGGCAACGGACTGATCTCCGTGCTCTCGGTCGTGCTCGCCCTCCTCGCCGGGTCGATCATGATCGCTTTCACCGACTCCGACGTCCAGCGCGCCGCCGGGTACTTCTTCGCCCGGCCCGGCGACATGCTCGCCGCCGTCTGGAACTCGATCTCCGGTGCGTACGTGGCGCTGTTCCAGGGCGCGATCTACAACTTCCGCGTCGACGGTTTCGCCGCCGGCATCAAGCCACTCACCGAGACCCTCAAGTTCGCCACGCCGCTGATCGCGGCCGGCCTCGGTGTGGGCCTGGCCTTCCGAGCCGGTCTGTTCAACATCGGCGGCCAGGGGCAGATGCTCATGGCCGCCGCGGCTGCCGGCTGGGTGGCCACGAGCATGAACCTCCCGTGGCCGCTGCACATGCTGGTCGCCGTCATCGCCGGCATCGTCGCCGGCGCGCTGTGGGCCGGCATCGCCGGCATCCTCAAGGCGAGAACGGGGGCGCACGAGGTGATCGTGACGATCATGCTCAACCACATCGCCTTCTATCTGCTGGCGTGGATGCTGGCGACGCAGGGCATCCTGCAGGCGCCGGGCTCGAACAACCCGAAGACGGCGGCGATGGCCGAATCGGCGATCCTCCCCGAGATCCTCGGACCGCAGTACAACCTGCACGCGGGCTTCATCCTCGCGCTCATCGGGGTCGCGTTCACCTGGTGGCTGCTGGAGCGCTCGAGCCTCGGTTTCCGATTCCGCGCGGTGGGGGAGAACCCGAGCGCGGCGAAGGTGGCCGGCATCAGCGTCGGAAAGATGTACTTCCTCGTCATGGTGATCGCCGGAGGCCTCGTCGGCATCGCCGGGGCCAGCCAGGTGCTCGGCACGGTGACCAGCGGGTTCGGCGGCGACATCGACGCCGGCATCGGGTTCGATGCGATCACCGTGGCCCTGCTCGGTCGCTCCACGCCGCTGGGCATCCTGGCTGCTGGCATCCTGTTCGGCGCGTTCAAGGCCGGCGGGTTCGCGATGCAGGCGTCCGAGAACGTGCCGATTGAGATCGTGCTCGTCGTCCAGTCGCTGATCGTGCTGTTCATCGCCGCTCCGCCGCTGGTGCGCGCGATCTTCGGCCTGCCCCAGCCCGGAGCGCGCAAGAAGAAGCCGAAGAAGCCGAAGAAGAACGCGGCGCAGATCACCGAGGAGGTGTCCGCATGACCATCACGGCCGAAGCGGTGGTCAGCGACGAGCAGCGTCACGTCACCGTCACCTCCTGGAAGACGCCGATCATCTTCGGCCTGTTCACCATCCTGTTCGCGCTGCTGCCGCTCCTCGTCCCGCGCGAGGGAGACAGCACGTTCCGGCTCGTCCGCTCTGCCGACGCCGCCATCCAGCTGCCGGAGCTCGTGCTGCCGGCCACCGCCACGGCGTGGGTCGCCGTCGTCCTGCTCGCCGGGATCACGGCACTGTCGGCGGCATGGACGGTCGCGCGCCGCCGCCTGCCGCTGTGGCTGACGGTCGTCTACGTCGCCGTGCTCCTGATCGGCTTCCTCGCCTGGGCATCCGCCGGGGGAACGCTTCCGATGATCGGCCTGCTCGGCGGTGCGCTCGCACTCGCCACACCCCTGATCTTCGGTGCCCTGGGCGGCGTCATCGGCGAGCGAGTCGGTGTCGTCAACATCGCCATCGAGGCGCAGCTGCTCGCCGGTGCCTTCCTGGCCGCACTCGTCGGATCGGCGACCGGGAGCCCGTGGGCGGGCCTCATCGCCGCGATGGTCGCCGGGGTGCTCGTCTCGCTCGTGCTCGCCGTGTTCGCCATCACCTACTACGTCAACCAGGTGATCGTCGGCGTGGTGCTGAACGTACTCGTGGCGGGACTGACGACGTTCCTGTATCGGCAGGTTCTCAACGCCGATCCGCAGACGCTGAACTCGCCGCCGCTGTTCCCCGTGATCCCGATCCCGCTGCTCAGCGAGATCCCGGTGCTGGGGCCGGTGCTGTTCCGCCAGACGATCATCGTCTACCTGATGTACGTCACCGTGTTCCTCGTCTGGTACGGCCTGTACCGCACCCGCTGGGGGCTGCGTCTTCGCGCCGTGGGCGAGCACCCGCAGGCGGCCGACACGGTCGGCATCAAGGTGGCGCCGACCCGCTATTGGAACATGATGCTCGCCGGCGCGATCGCCGGCATGGGCGGTGCGTTCTACACGCTGGTCACGAACCCGCAGTTCGGTCGCGAGATGACCGCGGGTGCCGGCTACATCGCCCTGGCCGCCGTGATCTTCGGCAAGTGGGACCCGGTGCGCGCAACGCTGGCGGCGCTGCTGTTCGGCTTCGCCACGAACCTGCAGGGCGTGCTGTCGGTGATCGGATCTCCGGTGCCGAGCCAGTTCATGCTGATGCTGCCGTACGTGGTGACCATCTTCGCCGTGGCGGGTCTCGTCGGGCGTTCGCGCGCGCCGGCCGCCTCCGGCGAGCCCTATATCAAGAGCTAGAAACGCAAGAACTGAAAATCCAAGAGCTAGAGGAGCCATGACAGACATCGACTGGGACGAGCTTCGTCACGTCGCCACCGACGCCATGCAGAAGGCGTACGCCCCGTACTCGCGCTACAAGGTGGGGGCTGCCGCCCTCGTCTCGGACGGACGCATCGTCTCGGGATGCAACGTCGAGAACGCCTCGTACGGCGTCGGACTGTGCGCCGAGTGCGCGCTGGTCGGAGACCTGCACATGTCCGGCGGCGGCCAGCTCGTCGCCTTCGTGTGCGTGAACGGCGATGGTCAGACGATCATGCCGTGCGGCCGCTGCCGGCAGCTGCTGTTCGAGCACGCGATGCCCGAGATGCTGCTCGAGACCGTCTCCGGCATCCGCACCATCGACGAAGTGCTTCCCGATGCTTTCGGGCCGCGCGACCTGGAGGATGTCCGGTGAGCGTGGAGGCCTTCGACGCGATCGATGTGATCCGCGCCAAGCGCGATGGCGGCGCCGTCCCCGAGCCGGCGCTGCGCTGGATGGTCGACGCATACACCCGTGGTTACGTCTCCGACGCGCAGATGGCATCGTTCGCGATGGCGATCTTCCAGCGCGGCATGGAGCGAAGCGAGATCCGCGTGCTCACCGACGCCATGATCGCCTCGGGGGAGCGGATGAGCTTCGCCGGTCTCGGCAAGCGCACCGTCGACAAGCACTCCACCGGGGGCGTGGGAGACAAGATCACGTTGCCGCTGGCGCCGCTGGTGGCATCCTTCGGTGTCGCCGTTCCTCAGCTGTCCGGGCGCGGCCTGGGCCACACCGGCGGCACGCTCGACAAGCTCGAGTCGATCCCCGGGTGGCGCGCCGCGCTGTCGAACGACGAGATGTTCGCGCAGATGCAGGGCGATGTCGGCGCCGTGATCTGCGCCGCGGGCTCAGGGCTCGCCCCCGCGGACAAGAAGCTGTACGCGCTGCGGGACGTCACCGGGACGGTCGAGGCGATCCCGCTGATCGCCTCGAGCATCATGTCGAAGAAGATCGCCGAGGGCACTGATGCGCTGGTGCTCGATGTGAAGTTCGGCTCCGGCGCCTTCATGCAGGACATCGACCGCGCCCGCGAGCTGGCGCAGACCATGGTCGCGCTCGGCACCGATTCGGGGGTGGCGACCACGGCGCTGCTGACCGACATGAACGTGCCGCTCGGGCTCGCCATCGGAAACGCGAACGAGGTGCGCGAGTCGGTCGAGATCCTCGCCGGTGGCGGCCCCGCCGACGTGCGCGAGCTCGCCCTCGCACTCGCCAGCGAGATGCTCGCCGTGGCCGGACAGCCGGATGCCGATGTCGAGGCCGCGCTGGCGGACGGACGGGCGATGGACACCTGGAAGGCGATGATCCGCGCCCAGGACGGCGATCCGGATGCGACGCTGCCAACCGCTCGTGAGACGCACGTCGTCACGGCCGAGGCCGACGGCGTGATGAACCGGATGGACGCCCTGCCGTTCGGCGTCGCCGCGTGGCGCCTGGGCGCCGGGCGGGCCAGAGCCGAGGATCCGGTCGTGCATGCCGCCGGCATCGACCTGCATGCCAAGCCGGGCGACGGCGTCGCGGCGGGGCAGCCGCTGTTCACCCTGTCGGCAGCGGATGAGGCGCGCTTCCCCCGTGCGCTGGAGGCGCTCGAGGGAGCGTGGGCTGTCACAGACACCGCGCCCGAGATCGGCCCCCTCGTCCGCGAGCGCATCACCGCGTAGGCTGTATGCGCCTCGCTGTCGAAGGCCACTTCGACTCGCTTCGCTCGCTCAGTGCGTTTCGTCTCGCTCCGCTCGCTCAACGACCCGCCATCGGGAGGACAACAAACATGTCGATCGCATCCGACGGTGACGTCAGAATCCAGGGCGTATCGCTGCGCTCGCTGCCGAAGATCTCGCTGCACGACCACCTCGACGGCGCCGTGCGCCCGGCGACGGTCGTCGAGCTGGCCGAGGAGATCGGACTCGAGCTGCCGGCCTCCTCGGGCCGCGGGCTCGAGGAGTGGATCGGGTCGCAGGCCGAATCCGGATCGCTGGTGAAGTACCTGAAGGCGTTCGACCTCACCGTCGGCGTCATGCAGTCCGCGGAGGGCCTCACCCGGATCGCCCGGGAGTTCGTCGAAGACCTCGCCGACGACGGCGTCGTCTACGGCGAGGTGCGCTGGGCGCCCGAGCAGCATCTGCAGGGCGGACTGTCGCTGGACGACGTCGTCGACGCCGTCCAGCAGGGGCTCGAAGAGGGTGAGGATGCCGCCGACAGCGCCGGGCACAGCATCCGGGTCGGTCAGATCCTCAGCGCGATGCGCCAGAACGACCGTGCCGTCGAGATCGCCGAGCTCGCCCTCGATCACCGCGAGGACGGGGTGGTCGGGTTCGACATCGCCGGCCCCGAGGACGGCTTCCCGCCCTCCGACCATCGCGAGGCGTTCGACCTGCTCGCCGCGAACTTCATGCCCGTCACCGTGCACGCCGGTGAGGCTGCCGGTCTGGCATCCATCCGCAGCGCGCTGCTCGACGGACGGGCGCTGCGGCTCGGACACGGCGTGCGCATCGTGTCGGATCTCGAGGTCATGGGCCGCGACGGCGACGAGGTGCAGGTGAAGTTCGGCGACCTCGCCCGTTGGGTGCGCGACCGTGAGATCCCGCTCGAGCTGTCGCCGTCGTCCAACGTACACACCGCGGCGATCGAAGCGTGGGGCACCGAGCTCGCCGACCACCCGTTCGACCTGCTGTATCAGCTCGGCTTCGCCGTCACGGTGAACGTCGACAATCGCACCATGAGCGGAACCTCGCTCACCCGCGAGCTCGCGCTGCTCGTCGATGCGTTCGGCTACGACCTCGACGACCTGGAGACTTTCCAGTTCAACGCCGCCGCGGCGGCCTTCCTGCCGGTCGAAGAGCGCGAAGAGCTCGTCGAGCTGATCGCAGACGGTTTCCAGGGCTCCTGACCCGCGGTCGGCCGGCGTGCTGCGGTGCTCTACCCGCTGCGGGCGACTCCCGGATGCGTGGCGAGGTACTCCTCGAACGCCTCCGCGCTCGTGCGCATCGGCGTGAACCCGAACCGCTCCTTCAGTAGTCCGTTCGCCAGCACAGGGCGATAGCGCAGGAAGACCACCTTCTCGGGCCCGTGCGGCGTCAGGCGCAGCATCCGCCCGATGCGCAGCGCTGCCGATAGTGCCCAGGCCGGCAGGGTGAGCAGCGGCTTGCCGAGCCGGGCGGCGATCTCCGGCACCGTCAGGCATCCGTCGCCGGCGACGTTGTAGATGCCGGCCGGGCCGTCTGTCGCGGCTCGCACCATAGCGGCGGCGACGTCCTCGACCCAGACGAACACGAACGGTGAGTCCGAACCCGCGATTCGCAGGATGCGACGACCGTCCCACAGGGCCGTGATCTGGTTCCGCACATCGGGGCCGAGGATCGTGCCTATCCGGAAGATCACCTGCTCGAGTTCGGGGTGATCCTCGCGGTACGAGGCGAGCATCTCCTCGACGAGCCGCTTGTGCCGCGCGTACGGGAACAGGTCGTTGCCGCGCAGCGGCCGAGTCTCGTCGATCCACTCCGGGTTGTCGGCGTGGTACCCGTAGGCGGCTCCCGAACTCGACACCATGATGCGGCGAACTCCGGTCGCGGCGCAGGCGGCCAGCACGTTCGCCGTGCCGGTGACGTCGACGCGGTACTCGAGATCCACGGCGGTCCCGGGGTTCACGATCGCCGCGAGATGCACCACGGTGTCGATCTGGTGCTCCCGCAGCACGGGTGCGATTCCGGCGGCATCGGTCACGTCCAGGTGCGCGAATCGGATGCCGTCCCGCTCGGTTCCTGGGCGCAGGTCGGCCGCCACGACCAGCTCGACATCGCCGCGCGCGGCCAGAAGTGCTGCGACATGCGAACCGAGGAAGCCGCTGCCGCCTGTGATCAGCACGCGCGTCACGGCGTGGGCTCCAGGGCGCTGCGGCCGCTCGCGTCGCCGGCGGGCGAGCCCGTGCGTCGCCGAGTGTGCCGGGCCCATAGGCCCGCGACGACGAGGCCGGCGACGATGTCCCAGATGCCCCACCAGCCGGCGACGATCGCCATGCCGCCGAGTCCGTCGAAGAACGCGAACACGATCCCGAGGCCGAGACCTGCGTTGCGGATGCCGACTTCGAACGTCATCGCCTTGCGCTCGCGCGTGCCGAGGCCGCCTGCCACCGCGGTGCCGTAGCCGAGCGCGAGCGCGACGGCGTCGTGGACGGTGACCACGAGCACGATGATCCCGAGCACGCTGACGAACACCGACCAGTTGCCCACCAGTGCCACGACGATGAAACCGACCAGCGCCAGCAGGCTGAACCACTTCACGAACGGATGCGCCTTCGCCGCGATGCGGGGCAGCTTCGCGCGCACGAGGAGACCGACGGCGAACGGCACACCGATGATCAGGACGATCTCCAGCAGCATCTTCACGGGGTCGAGGGCGACCTGGCGCAGCACGCTGCTCGCGGTCGGGTGCAGCGATCCCCAGAAGGCGATGCTCAGCGGCATCGCCACGATGTACAGCAGATTGCCGACGCCGGTCATCGACACCGACAGCGCAACGTTGCCGCCGGAGCGATGCGTGAGCACCTGCGAGATGTTGCCCGGCGGGCAGCAGGCGACCAGGATCATCCCCATCGCCATGGATGCTGTGACCGGCAGCACCAGCGTCAGGCCGAATGTGACGGCCGGCAGCAGGAGCAGCTGCGCGAGGATCGCGATGATGAACGGCTTGGGGTGCTTCGCCACGATGCGGAAGTCACTCGGTGCGGTGTCCAGGGCGATGCCGAGCATGATCAGCCCGAGCACCACGTTCAGGAGCGTCAGCGACCCGGGTGTGAAGCTCAGTACGACGTCGTCGACGTTCATGCGGCGTCCAGGGTCCGGCGTTCGGCCTGGACGGTGCCGCGATACGCGTCTTTGTTGACGTAGTACGACATGCGGTCCAGCGCCAGATAGCGATAGCCGCCGGTGACGTCCGGCCAGGGCGTGCGGGTCACTCGGTCGCGGAATCGCTCGGCGCGGGCGGGATCGTGCTCCACGGCGGCGAGGTAGGCGGCCAGCAGCTCGGCCTGCTCGTAGCGGCCCTGCCAACCGAGTCCGGACGCCTCGACCATGCCCATCACATACAGTCCGTTGAATGAGGCGGGGAAGATGTTCAGGAACAGACGGGGTGATGCACCCTGCCACGACAGGTGCTCACGGTCGACGAACGGATAGTCCAGGGCGTATCCGGTCGCCAGCAGCACGAGATCGTACTCACTGTCGCTGCCGTCGCGGAAGTGCACGGTATCGCCGTCGAAGCGGGCGACATCTGCACGCACGTTCAGGTCGCCCTGGCCGAGATGGTTCAGCACCATGGTGTTCACGATCGGGTGCGATTCGTAGATGCGGTAGTCGGGCTTCGGAAAGCCGAAAGTCACCGGGTCGCCGGTGAACGCTTTCAGCACGCGCGAGTCGACGGCCTGCTTGAGGCGGGCTGGCAGCGGGCGGCCCTGGTTGAGGGTGTCGCTGGGGCGCCCGAACAGGTAGCGCGGCACGAAGTAGTACCCGCGCCGAACGCTCATATCGACGGATGCGGCGTGGTGGACGGCATCCACGGCGATATCGCACCCGGAGTTGCCCGCACCGATGACGAGCACGCGCTTGCCGGCGAGCTGCGACGCGCTCTTGTAGTGATGGGTGTGCATGATCTCACCGGCGAACTCGCCGGTGAATCGGGGCACGTTCGGCTCTGCGAGCGTGCCGTTGGCGAGTATCACGCCGTTGAACCGTGCAGACCCGTCACCCTCGGGGCCGGTGAAGCTGAGGTCCCACTGGCCGTCGCCCACCGGTTCGACCCGCGTGACGCGAGTGTCGAACCGGAACAGCTCGTCCAGCCCGAAGTGGGAAGCGTAATCCTGAAAGTACTTCAGCAGCACCCGGTGACTGGGGTAATCGACATCGGAGTCCATGGGGAACTCGGTGAACTCGGTTGTCGTGCGTGACGAGATCAGATGGGCGGATTCGTACATCGAGCTGCGCGGATTATCGATATCCCAGAGCCCGCCGACGCCATGCGACGCCTCGAACCCTTCGACGGTGATGCCCCGCTTCTGCAGCGCTCTGGCGATGGCCAGCCCTGAAGGACCGGCGCCGATGACGGCATATCTGTTCATAACTCTCCCCGCACGACCCTGTGCTCGAACCCAGTTCATCGATCGTAACTGAAACTCGTGCGGGGAACGTCTCAGCCCGGGGAGACTTCGCGCATGCGGGCCGCGAACACGTCGCGGACCGCGGCGAAGAGCGGATGCTGCGGCTCCAGCCCCGTGACGGCAGCGGTGAGCGCGTCGGCGTCGTCGCTGCGCAGCATCTGCTGCAATTCGACGGACTGCTCGTCGTCCGGGTCGTCGAAGGCGAGCGTTGCGCCGACGGCGGCCACCAGTGCCGCGGTGGGGATGCCGTGCTCTGCCGCCTGCGCGGCAGGACCGATGAACCGCTCGTGCCGGGACAGCTTGCGCAGCGGCTGACGCCCCACGCGCTGCACAGTGTCGACGAGCTCGGGATTGCGAAACCGCTCGAGGATCGTCGCCCGGTACGCGGCGAGCTCGGCCGGATCCAGACCGTGCACGGCGGAGAGCATCTCCGAGGTCTCCTCCAGCGCCGCCGCGACGCGTGCAGCGATCGACGGATCCGAGAGGGCGTCCGAAATGCGATCGATGCCCGCCTGAGCACCGAAGTATGCGGTGGCGGCGTGGCCGGTGTTGACGGTGAAGAGCTTGCGCTCGATGAACGGACCGAGGTCGTCGACGAAGTGCGCACCGGGGATGTTCGGCAGATCGTCGCCGAAGGGCCCCCGTTCGATGGCCCATTCGAAGTACGGCTCGACCGTGACGTCGACGCCGCCGCCGGCGGGCTGCGCCGGCACGATGCGGTCTACGGCCGTGTTCGCGAACACCGCACGGGCGAGGAGCTCGACGGCGTCGTCCCCGGTCGCCTTCTCGATCTCGCCGCGCAGCTGATCGGTCGCCCCGATGGCGTTCTCGCACGCCATGACCTTCAGCGGCCCGAGAGCGGGGTCGCGGCGGGTGAGGCCGGCGACGATCGCCGGGGCGATGAACCGCAGCACCGTCGGACCCACTGCGCACGTGACGACATCGGCGGTCGCGACTTCCGCCGCCACAGCATCCGGATCCTCCGCGCTGTTGAGGGCGCGATACCCGGTGACGACGCGGTCGACGCCGCCGGGACCGGCCTCATGCACGGTGAACGAGTCCGTGGCGTTGATAGCGTCCACCAGGGCGCCGGCGACGTCGGAGAAGACGAGTTCGTACCCGCCCTCGTGCAGCAGCAGCCCGACGAAGCCGCGCCCGATGTTGCCGGCGCCGAAGTGGACGGCTTTCATCCTTCGTTCACCGCCGACAGGAGCTCGAAGAGCTCATCGGGGGCCTGTGCCGCATTGAGCTTCGCGACATCGTCCTCATCCGAGAACAGGATCGCGATCTGCGACAGGATCTCGAGGTGCTCGTCGCCCTGTCCGGCGATGCCGATGACGAACGTCGCCTGATCGCCGGCCCAGTCCACACCGCCGTCGTAGCGCACGACGGACAGGCCAGAGGCGAGGATCGACTCCTTGGTCTCGTTCGTGCCGTGCGGGATGGCGAGGCCGTTGCCCATGAACGTGGACACGGTCTGCTCACGCAGACGCATCGCGTCGACGTAGGCGGGCGTGACCGCACCGGCGGAGACGAGGATGTCCGTGGCCTCCTGCAGTGCCTGCTCCTGCGTTGCGCTTCCGGGGTGGATGCGCACCTGGCCGATCGTGAGAACGCTCATTCTGATTCCTCTCGCTGGGACGTGACCTTTTCGACGACCTCTTCATACTGCGGCGCATTCATGAAGTTGTCGACCGAGACGTGCTCGGAGTTCGGGGACTTGTCCCTCGCCCGATCGGTCAGCTGCTGCTGGGTGATCAGGAGGTCGGCGGTGCCGTCGAGGTTCGCGATCGCCTGGTTGGTGACCGTGATGTCGGTGATCCCGGCCTTCTTCAGCTTGTTGCGCAGCACGCTCGCGCCCATCGCGGACGAGCCCATTCCGGCGTCGCACGCGAACACGATGTTCTGGATCGGCGTCGTGGCGACGGCGGTGGTGGTGTCGGCCGAGTCCGTTGTCGCGGCCGACGCTGCCAGGTTCGACAGGTGCTCGGACTTCTTGCCCTTGTTCGCCTCGGTCTGCGCGATGGCGGCACCGAAGCTGTCGCCCTCGGCCTCGAGATCGCGCCTGCGCGATGCTCGCAGGATGAGCGCCGTGATGAGGAACGTCACGACCGCGGCGATGACCACCGAGAGGTAGACGACTACGAGGTTCCAGATGCCCGGTCCGATGGCTGCGGCGGTCACAGCGATGATGCTTCCCGGTGCCGCGGGGAACGCGAGGCCTCCGCCGAGGAGCATGTTCGTCGTCACGCCCGCCGCGCCACCCGCGATGAGGGCGAGGATGGTGGTCGGCTTGCTCAGCGCGTACGGGAAGTAGATCTCGTGGATGCCACCGAAGAACTGGATGATCGCCGCGCCCGGTGCCGAGGCCTTCGCAGCTCCCACGCCGAAGAACGTGAAGGCGAGCAGCAGCCCGACGCCGGGGCCGGGGTTGGCCTCGATGAGGAACAGGATCGACTTGCCGGTCTCGGTGGCCTGCTCGATGCCGAGCGGGGTGAACACGCCGTGGTTGATGGCGTTGTTCAGGAACAGCACCTTCGCCGGTTCGACGATGATCGACACCAGCGGCAGCAACTGCAGCTGCACGAGCCAGTCCACGGCCGCACCGAGCACGGTGCTGATGCCGAGCATCACCGGTCCGAAGGCGAAGAAGCCGGCGATGGCGAGGATCATGCCGAGGATGCCAGCAGAGAAGTTGTTCACGAGCATCTCGAAGCCGGCGCGGATCTTGCCGTCCCAGAGCTTGTCCATCTGCTTGGTGATCCAGGCCGCGAGCGGGCCCATGATCATCGCACCGAGGAACATCGGGATGTTCGTGCCGACGATGACGCCCATAGTGGCGATCGTGGCCACGACGCCGCCGCGCTCGCCGTAGACCATGCGGCCGCCGGTGTTGGCGATGAGGAGCGGCAGCAGGTAGGTGACCATGGCGCCCACGAGACCGACGTACCCCTGGAAGGTGCCGCCGTCGCCCTCGGTCAGCGCCGTCATAGCGCCCGGCCAGCCGATGAGAGCGGCGTCACCGCCGCCGCCGATGATCTCGGCGACCGGTGCCCAGTGCCACCCGAAGGGGCTCTCCGCGCCGAAGAACCCGGCGGGGATGAAGAGCATCGTGATGAAGCCCCAGGCGATGAAGGCCGCGATGTTCGGCATGATCATGCCGGAGAGGAACGTGCCGAACCTCTGCACCCCGACTCTGAGGCCACCCTTCTTCGGGGCGGCGGTTGACGTCGTCGTCATGATGTCGTCTCTTTCTGCTGTGAGGGGAGGTCCGTGACGGCTGCCGCCACGGCGTTGCGTGCACTGGCGGCGTCATCTGCAGCCAGTGCGATCTCGGCGAGGCTCCGTGCCTCATCGAGCGTGCGCTCGGAGAGCGCGAGTCTGACGTCGGCGAGGGCCGGCGGGGCCATCGACAGGCTCGTGGCGCCGAGGCCCACGAGCACCAGCGCCAGCATCGGGTCGGCCGCGGCCTCACCGCAGATGCCCACCGGCTTTCCGGTGCGGGCGCCGGCGGCGCCGACCTCACCGACCAGGCGCAGCACGGCGGGATGCCACGGGTCCTGGAACCCGGCGACGGAGCCGAGCATGCGGTCGGCGGCCATCGTGTACTGGGTGAGGTCGTTCGTGCCGATCGAGGCGAAGTCGGCGTGCGCGAGCACCCGGTCGGCCAGCAGCGCACTGGCGGGCACCTCGATCATCACTCCCGCGGTCTTCAGACCGTATTCGCGTGCGAGGTCGGTGAAGTACTTCGTCTCCTCGACCGTGGTGACCATCGGCGCCATCACCCACAGGTCGGCGTCCGTGGCAGCGTCGGCCTCGGCCAGGGCGGTGAGCTGCTCGCGCAGGATGTCCTCGCTCGCCCGCAACGACCGGAGCCCGCGCAGCCCGAGGGCGGGGTTCTCCTCGTGCGCGTCGTTGAGGAAGGCCAGTGGCTTGTCGGCTCCGGCATCCAGCATCCGCACGACGACCTTCTGATCGCCGAAGGCCGTCAGCAGCTCACGGTAGGTTGTGCTCTGCTCTGCGACGGTGGGCGCCTGGGATGCCGACAGGAACAGGAACTCGGTGCGGAACAGGCCCACGCCCTCCGCGCCCCGCTCGACGGCGTCGGCAGCATCGGCGGGTTTGCCGAGATTCGCGAGCAGGGCGATGGGCGTGCCGTCTGCGAGCGCGCCGGGGGTGGGCGGAGCATCGACGGCCGCCGCGTGCGCCGCCGCGCGTGCATCGGCGCGTTCGAGCTGCTGGGCGGTCGGATCGGTGAGGACCGTGCCCGCCGCGGCGTCGACGATCACCGTCGTGCCGTTCTCGAGAGAAGCCGCCTCCACCGCGCCGACGATGGCGACGATGCCCTTCTCCCTGGCGAGGATCGCCGTGTGCGAGGTCGGACCGCCGTCGGTGGTGATCAGCGCGAGCACCTGATCGAGCTTCAGCAGCGCCGTGTCGGCCGGTGCGAGATCGCGGGCGACGAGGACGAACGGGTGGCCGGGATCGGGGACACCGGGGGCGTCGACGCCGCGCAGGTGGGCCAGCACCCGCTGAGCGATGTCGTCGAGGTCTGCGGCGCGCTCGCCGAGGTAGCCGCCGACCGCCTCGAGCGTCGCCTTGAACCCCGCGAACGCGTCGTGCACGGCCCACTCGGCTGTGCTGCCGTCGTCGAGGCGGGAGTCGACTTCGTCCTGCAGGGTCGGGTCCTCGGCGATCATCGCCTGGGCCTCGAGCACCTCCTGGGCAGATCCCCCGGCCGTCTCGGCGCGCTGCTGCAGTTCGCCGGCGACCGCGGCGACAGCCTCGCGTGCGCGGCCGCGCTCGTCGTCAGCACCGATCGTGCTCGGTGTGTTCTCGGGGGCGGGAAGAGCCTCGGCCATGCGGACCACGGCGCCCTGGGCAATGCCCTGGCCGATGCCGACGCCCCGGATCTCGGACATCAGGCGGGCTCCTCGTCATGGTCGGTGGTCAGCAGTTCGGTCAGCGTGTCCAGTGCTGCCTCGGCGCCGTCGCCGTCGGCCGCGAGCGTTACGTAGTCGCCGTACTCGACGGCGAGTGCGATGACACCGAGGATGCTGGCAGCGTTGACCGGCTTGCCGTCGCCCTTCGCGATGGTGACGGGAATGCCGGCATCTTTCGCAGCCTGTGCGAACAGCTTCGCGGGGCGGGCGTGCAGCCCGTGGGAGGAGCCGATGCGGACGGTGCGGGAGAGCTCGGTCATGATGTTTCCTTTCGCGGTGGATGGGGAATCAGTCAGCGTGGCCTCGACGAGCGCAAGGGTCCTTGTGCCGTCGCGGTCGTTGAAGACGTCTTCGGGGAGGATGGCCACCGGGGCGCTCGTCGCAGCGCGGATCGTCGGCACGCGGTCGGCGAGGTGCGGGCCGACGAGCACGAGATCGGCGGGCGCGGCAGCGATCGTGCTCTCGCTGCCCGCGGCGGTCTCCCAGTCTCGCCCTGCAGCGGACGCGGCGCGCCGCAGTCGCTGGGCGACGAAGGTGCTGGACGCACCCGCGCCGCACACCACCAGGATCTTCATCGATGCCACCTCTTCCACAGGGTTCTGCCCGGTTCTCTCATTCTGGGAAAAGGCTGAGAGCGACGCCACCACGTTCCTTTCCGCCCCTGCGGAACATGCGGCTCCGCCCCCGGCGACCATGCGTGCTGGCATCATGGGAGGCATGTCGCGACAGCGTCAGGATCGCCTCCTGCAGACCCTGCTCCGGCAGGACGAGTGGGCGACCGCCGCGAGTCTCGCCGATCTGCTGGGCGTGACCCCGCGCAGCATCCGCTCGTATGTCGTGGCGCTCAATGCCCGCACCTCCGATTCCGACGCCGTCGAGTCGGGCCCTGCCGGGTACCGGGCAGGAGCCGGCGCGCACGATGCGCTGCGCGCGCGCCCGGACGGCGAGTCTGCACCCCGCGACCGACTGCACGCACTGGTGCGCATGCTGCTGGATGCGACGGACGGGATCGACTTCTACGAGACTGCCGGGCGGCTGCACGTCAGCGACGCGACCCTCGAGGCAGACCTCGCGCGCGTCCGCGGCCTGCTCGATGGCATGGCGCTGAGACTCGAACGCGATCGCGAGATGGTGCGGCTGCGCGGCGCGGAGGTCGCCCAACGCCGGCTGCTGAGCCGACTGGCCCACGACGAGATGGATGCCGGATCGTTCCACCCCGAGAGCATCCGCCGCGCGCTGACCGGCACCGCCGTCGCCGCCGACGCGGTGGGCCCGTTCAAGACGGCGCTGGTGCGCGAGCTCGGTGAGCTCGGGTACTACGTCAATGAGCTGGCGATCTCGGACGTGCTGCTGCACATCGCGATCGCCGCCGACCGCGTCTCGGCCGGTCGCGCCTTGGAGACGCCCGTCGCCGGCACCTGGGAGGAGATCCCGAAGCTCGGCGCTGTGATCCGCGACCTCGCGGCCGAGCATTTCGGCGTTGCGCTGGGGGAGGGCGACAGCGCCCACCTGGCGACCCTCGTGCTCACCCGCGCGATCGCTCCGGGGCAGGCCGCCGCAGCCGATGCCGTGCGCAGCGGAGTCGACGCCGGCATCGAGGCGGCGGTCCGGGCCGAGATCGTCCAGGCGGCCGCCGACTACCAGGTCGACCTCGTGGACGAGAAGTTCATCCTCCGTCTCGCGCTGCACGTGCAGAATCTGCTGCGCCGTGCCGAGGAACAGGCCTGGACGCGCAATCCGCTGACCCGTTCATTGAAATCGGCGTACCCGATGATCTTCGAGGTCGCCGTCTCGATCGCGAGCGGTCTGCACGACCGGCTCGGCGCCCCGATCCACGACGACGAGATCGCGTACATCGCCATGCACATCGGCGGGCGGCTCGAGCGCAGCCGCAAGGCGGAGTCCATCCTCACCGCCACCATCGTCTGCCCCGGCTACTACGAGCTGCACGAACTGCTGCGCTCGAGCGTCGACCGGTCGCTGGGGTCATCGGTCGAGGTCACCGGCGTCGTCACGACCGTCGACCCGGACTGGGAGAGCATCGACACCGACCTCGTGCTCACCACCATCGACCCGGGCGCCAGCGGCGAACGGTACGTGCGCATCCAGCCGTTCCTCACCGACGCCGACGTCGAGCGCGTGTCGCAGACCGCCGCGCGCCTGCGGCGTGCGCGGCGGCTGAACCGGCTGCGTGAGGAGCTCTCGCGCTACTTCTCACCGGACGCGTACTTGCACCCGCTGCCCGACGAGGGAGCGGAGGCGATCATCCGGCGGCTCGGCGGGATGCTGACGACGTCGGGCCTCATCGGCGACGACTATGTCGAGAACACGATCGCCCGCGAGCGGATGTCGTCGACGGCGTTCACCGATGCGCTCGCCGTGCCGCACGCGCTGCAGATGACCGCCGAACGCACCGCGATCGCGATCGGCGTCGCCGACGGATCGGTCGCCTGGGGCGACGGGCGGGTGCAGGTCGTCGCTCTGGCCGCATTCAGCGAGAGCGACCGCACGGCGTTCCAGACCGTCTTCGAGCAGCTCGTCGAGGTGTTCAGCGAGCGGGAGAGCGTGCAGCGGATCGTCCGGCGGGGCACCACGTTCGAGGCGTTCCTCGACGAACTCGTGGCCGTCATCGACGGCTGATCAGCCGTGCGGGTCGAGGATCGCCGTCATCGCATCGAGCACGGCTTCCGCGGCCGCCGAGGCGGCGGTCTCCATCCGGACGGCATCTCCGGGGGAGAGCGCGAGGTCCATCACCGCCAGGACGCTGCCGACGTCGACGGTGACCCCGCTCGTCGTGGTCAGAGTCACCGGATCGGGGTGCGCACGGGCCAGACGAGCCAGATCGGCGACCGGACGGGCGTGCATGCCGTCAGCTGCGCTGATCACCAGCTGTCTGATCGGCATCGCGGCCTCCTCTCCGGGAGATGCTACCGGGGGTCACTGCGCGACGGCCACGACCGCACGCCCCAGTACGACGAGTGCTCCGGCCCAGGCGCACCACAGCATCACCGCGCGAGCGAGCGGGATGGGGACGACACGGGTCAGCAGCGCACCGCCGACGATGCCGATCGCCGTGCAGACGCCGAGCGTGAGCACCTCCCACGGCGGCGAGACGGGCAGGCCGCGCAGCAACACCGAGGTGACGCCGTAACCGAGGAGGATCACCTGGGCGCTCGCGGCGAACCGGCGCTGATCCCACCGGTCGGCGATCGCGTACGCGGCCAGGGCGGGTCCGGACAGCCCGCTCGAGCTGTGCATGAACCCGGCGGTCGCGCCGGCTACGATTGCTCCGCGGCGGCCGCGGAGCACGGTGGCGGCCGGACCGCTCACCCGTGGTCCGAGCAGGGCGATGATCGCCATCGCTGCGATGACGAACAGCAGGGCGGTTTCGGGCAGCAGCGTCGTCAGCAGCGCGCCGAAGGGTGCGGCGATCAGCCCCGCACCGAGCAGCCAGAGCACGCGATGCCAGTCGATCTCGCGCCACGCCGAGGGCAGAGCGATCGCCGAGGCGATCACGGCGAGCAGCAGCGCCAGGGTGACGCCTTCGATCGGCCCGTACACGAGCACGATCGGGCCGATCAGCACGAGGACGAACGCCAGGCCCGTGACACGCTGGATGACTCCGGCCACGAGCGCCGTGGCGCCGACGAGGGCGAGGATCAGGAGCGCTCCTCCAGCAGCTCCCGCACCCCGTCCTCGAGCGCGGCGACGAGACGGGCCGCCTCTTCCGCAGACGCTGCCTGCGCATCGAGGTACACCTTGAGCTTGGGCTCGGTGCCGCTGGGGCGCACGATCACGCGAGAGCCGTCGGCGAGCCGGTACCGCAGCACGTCGCCGGACGGGTGACCCGGCGCGGCATCGAGCAGATCCTCGGCCGACGCGACGGGCGTCTCGCCGATGCGGACCGGCGGCAGCGTCCGCAGCGCCAGCATGACCTTGGCGATGACCGAGAGGTCATCGACGCGCACCGAGACCTGCCCGCTCGCGAAGTGCCCGTAGGTCTCACCGAGCTCGGTGAGCAGGTCAGCCAGGGTCGCTCCGCGCTCGCGCGCCTCGGCCGCCAACCCCAGGACGGCGATCGCCGCGGAGATGCCGTCCTTATCGCGCACCGTTTCGGGGTTCACGAGGTAGCCGAGGGCCTCCTCGTACCCGAAGGCCATGCCGGGGGCGCGGGAGATCCACTTGAAGCCGGTGAGCGTCTCGCGGAAGTCCAGGCCATGGTGCGCGGCGATCGCGCCGAGCCCCGGTGACGACACCAGCGAGCAGGCCAGCGACGCGCCCTCGGTTCCCTCTGCTGCGCGTGCGGCACGGGCCCCGAGCAGCAGCCCGATCTCGTTGCCGGTCAGCCGGCGCCAGCCGCTCTCGACGGACTCGTCGGGGATCGCGACGCCGAGGCGATCGGCATCCGGGTCGTTCGCGAGAATGAAGTCCGCGCGCGTGCGACGGCCCGCTGCGAAGGCGAGATCCATCGCACCCGGCTCCTCCGGGTTGGGGAATGCGACGGTGCGGAATGTCGGATCGGGGTTCAGCTGCTCGCCGACAGTCTTCGGGCGGGGGTAGCCGGCAGCATCCACGATCCGCGCGAACGTCTCCCAGCCCACCCCGTGCATCGCGGTGTAGACCCAGGTGAGGCTCTTCGCGGACTCGGGTGCCGGGGCGACGGCGGCGGTCGCGGCGATGTAGGCATCCACGACGTCGTCGCCGGCGGTCTCGTACGCGTCGGAGCGGGGGAGCGCGCTGACGTCACCGGCATCCGCGATCCGCTGGATGTGGGCGGCGATCTCCGCGTCCGCGGGCGAAACGATCTGCGCCCCGGCATTCTCGCCGCCGAGGTAGACCTTGTAGCCGTTGTCGTTCGGGGGGTTGTGGCTGGCGGTCACCATGACACCGGCATCCGCGCCGAGATGGCGCACGGCGAATGCCAGCACCGGCGTCGGGAGCAGGCGGGGGAGCAGAATCGCGCGGAGCCCGGCGCCGGCGAACAGCTCGGCGGAGTCCAGCGCGAACCGGCGCGAGTTCCTGCGGCCGTCGTAGCCGATCACGACCGTCGTCGCGGCCCCGGCGGCACGCTCGCGCAGATACGCAGCGAAGCCCGCGGCGGCCTGTGAAACGAGGACCCGGTTCATCCGGTTGCTGCCTGCTCCGAGTTCTCCGCGCAGGCCGGCAGTACCGAATGCGAGCCGGGTGCCGAAGCGATCATCGAGATCGGCGGCGGCAGCAGCATCGCCCGCGGCCGCACGTGTGACGATCACGGCGAGTTCGTCGCGGGTCTCGGCATCCGGGTCCTGACGCAGCCACGCCCGCGCCTGTGCGAGCCGGTCGTCGAGTGCCTGCCCGTTCACAGCGCTTCCACCACGCGGGCCAGCAGCGCCGAGATCACCGGCTCCGCCGCCTTGCCGGCGTCGATCACCTCGCCGTGACTGAGCGGCGTCTTCTGGATGCCGGCGGCGAGGTTCGTGACGAGTGAGAAGCCGAGGATCTCCATGCCGGCCTCGCGGGCGGCGATCGCCTCCAGGGCGGTGGACATGCCGACGATGTCGCCGCCGATGCGCCGGGCCATCTGCACCTCGGCCGGGGTCTCGTAGTGCGGGCCGCGGAACTGCGTGTACACGCCCTCGTCGAGCGACGGGTCGATGGTGTGCGCGATGTCGCGCAGGCGCTGCGCATACAGATCGGTGAGGTCGACGAACGTCGCGCCCTCGAGCGGCGAGTCGGCGGTGAGGTTGATGTGGTCGCTGATGAGCACCGGCTGGCCGGGAGCCCACGTCTCGCGGATGCCGCCGGCACCGTTGGTGAGCACCATGATCTTCGCTCCGGTGGCCGCTGCGGTGCGGACGCTGTGCACGACGCGGCGGACGCCGTGGCCCTCGTAGTAGTGCGTGCGTGCGCCGATGACGAGCACGCGTTTTCCGGCCGGAGTGCGGATGCTGCGGAGCGTGCCGACGTGGCCCTCCAGAGCAGGCTTCGAGAAACCGGTCACGTCGGTGGCCGAGATCGTCGCCGTGGTCTCGCCGATGAGCTCGGCCGCCTTGCCCCAGCCGCTGCCGAGGGTGAGGGCGATGTCATGCTTCTCAACGCCGGTGAGCCTCGCGATGTCTGCGGCTGCACGGGCTGCGATCTCGAACGGGTCTGCGTTCGGATCGTCGAGAGGGTTGTCGTGATTGTCGGTCATGGATCCACTCTAAGGAAGGCGACGGCAAGTGGGTGAGGATTGCGGGAGAATGGTGACCATGTCTTCGACTCCCTTTGTGCGCACTCAGCACGTCGCCGTCCTCGGCGGCGGTCCCGGCGGTTACGAGGCGGCGCTGGCCGCCGCTCAACTCGGAGCCGAGGTGACGCTGGTCGAGCGGGTCGGCGTCGGCGGGTCTGCCGTGCTGACCGATGTCGTGCCGTCGAAGAGCCTCATCGCGACCGCTGATGCTGCCGTCGCGATCTCGGAGGCGAGCGACCTCGGCGTGCAGTTCTACGCGAAGGGGGCAGCGGGCAAGCCCCTCAAGCCCGAGATCGCGATCAACCTCGCCGCGGTCAACAAGCGCCTGCTGGCGCTTGCCGGACAGCAGTCCGAAGACATGCGCGCGACGCTGCTGGAGTCCGGTGTGCGCATCATCCCTGGCCACGGCCGCCTCGAGGGGCACAACGCGATCGTCGTCTCGACGGGTCCTGGCGGCACCGAATTCGATCGCGTCGAAGCCGACACGATCATCATCTCGGTCGGTGCGTCGCCGCGCGAGCTCGACAGTGCCAAGCCCGATGGGGAGCGCATCCTCACCTGGACGCAGCTCTATGACATGAAGGCGCTGCCCGAGCACCTGATCGTCGTCGGCTCGGGTGTTACCGGTGCGGAGTTCGCCTCGGCGTACATGAACCTGGGGGCCAAGGTGACGCTGGTCTCCAGCCGCGAGCAGGTGCTGCCCGGCGAGGATCAGGATGCCGCGCGCGTGCTCGAGAAGGTCTTCAAGCGCGGCGGCATGAACGTGCTGTCGAAGTCGCGCGCCGACACCGTCGAGCGCACGGACGACGGCGTGAAGGTGACGCTCGCGGACGGACGCGAGGTCGAAGGCAGCCACTGCCTGATGGCGGTCGGCTCCGTGCCGAACACCGACGGTATCGGCCTCGAAGAAGCAGGCGTCGAACTCACCGAGTCCGGTCACGTGCGGGTGAACCGGGTCGCTCGCGCCTCGGTGCCGAACATCTACGCGGTCGGCGACTGCACCAACTTCATGCCGCTCGCCTCCGTGGCCTCCATGCAGGGGCGCACGGCCGTCTTCCATGCGCTGGGCGACATCGTCATCCCCCTGGAGAAGATCAAGGTCACCTCGAACATCTTCACCGCCCCGGAGATCGCGACCGTCGGGTGGGGCGAGAAGGACGTCGAGGACGGCGTCGCCGACGGCCTCGTCTACAAGCTGCCGCTCGCCGCGAACCCGCGCGCGAAGATGATGGGCATCAAGGACGGCTTCGTGAAGATCATTGCCCGCAAGGGGTCCGGCACTGTCATCGGCGGGGTCATCGTTGCGCCGAAGGCATCGGAGCTCATCTACCCGATCGCCGTCGCGGTGGAGCGCCGATTGACCGTCGACCAGGTCTCGCGCGTGTTCGCCGCGTACCCGTCACTGTCGTCGAGCATCACGGATGCGAGCCGTGCGATGCACTTGGTGAACATCGGCTGACCGTTCGGCGACCGCTCACCCGGCACGGGTGAGCAGCGGGCGGGTCAGCTGATGGTGAGCAGTTGGTGTCCGGCCGAGACCGTGGTGCCGGCGGCGGCGTTGATGTTGCCGATGACACCGTCCTTGTGAGCCTGCAGAGGCTGTTCCATCTTCATCGCCTCGAGCACGACGACCAGGTCGCCCTTGACGACCTCCTGGCCATCCTCGACGGTGATCTTGACGATCGAGGCCTGCATCGGTGACTTGACGGCGTCGCCGGATGCTCCGGCTGAGGCGGTCGTCGCGTGGCTGCGGCGCGATGGCGGTACGGCGGCCGGGCGACCGGCCGCGCCAGCAGCGACGGTCACGCGGTCGGGCAGGCTCACCTCGAGGCGCTTGCCGGCCACCTCGACGACGACCGTGTGGCGGCTCTCCGCGGCGGCGGGCGCATCGAGCTCGCCGTCCCACGGGGGGATGTCGTTCTCGAACTCGGTCTCGATCCACCGGGTGAAGACGCTGAACACACCGTCTGCGGCGGTGAATGCTGCATCTCGCACCACCTGGCGGTGGAACGGCAGAACCGTCGGGAGTCCCGTGACCTCGAACTCGTCCAGGGCGCGGCGGGCGCGCTCGAGCGCCTCTTCGCGGTTCTTCCCGGTGACGATGATCTTCGCCAGCAGCGAGTCGAATGCGCCCGAGACCGCGTCGCCGGCCGTCACGCCCGAGTCGAGGCGGATGCCGGGGCCGCCGAAGGTCTTGAAGACGTGGATGGGGCCCGGCTGGGGGAGGAACCCTCGGCCGGGGTCTTCGCCGTTGATGCGGAACTCGAACGAGTGCCCCTGCGGCTTCGGGTCGTCGTAGTCGATGGTGCCGCCGGCGGCGATGCGGAACTGCTCGCGCACCAGGTCGATCCCGGTGACCTCTTCGGAGACCGGGTGCTCGACCTGAAGGCGCGTGTTCACCTCGAGGAACGACACGGTGCCGTCGGCGCCGATGAGGAACTCGCAGGTGCCGGCTCCGACGTAGCCGACCTCCTTGAGGATGGCTTTGGAAGCCGAGTACAGCAGGTCGTTCTGCGCATCGGTGAGGAACGGTGCCGGTGCCTCTTCGACGAGCTTCTGGTGACGGCGCTGCAGCGAGCAGTCGCGCGTCGAGATCACGACGACGTTGCCCGCAGCATCCGCGAGGCACTGCGTCTCGACGTGACGCGGCTTGTCGAGATACTTCTCGACGAAGCACTCGCCGCGACCGAAGGCTGCGACAGCCTCACGCGTCGCCGACTCGAACAGTTCGGCGACCTCATCGAGCTCACGGGCGACCTTCAGGCCGCGTCCGCCGCCTCCGTAGGCCGCCTTGATCGCGATCGGCAGTCCGTGCTCCTTCGCGAATGCCACGACCTCGTCCGCCGTCTCGACGGGCCCGGGGGTGCCGGGCGCGAGCGGTGCGCCGACCTTCTCAGCGACGTGACGGGCCGTCACCTTGTCGCCGAGCGACTCGATCGCTTCGGGGGAGGGGCCGATCCAGATCATCCCCGCGCCGATCACGGCTCGGGCGAACTCGGCATTCTCCGCGAGGAATCCGTAGCCGGGGTGCACGGCATCGGCGCCGGAGCGCCGGGCGATCGAGAGGATCTTGTCGATCTGCAGGTACGTGGTCGCGCTCGTGTCACCGCCGAGCGCGTACGCCTCGTCGGCGAGACGCGAGTGCATCGCGTCCCGGTCCTGATCCGCGTAGATGGCGACCGAGGATATCCCGGAATCGCGAGCGGCGCGGATGATGCGTACGGCGATCTCACCGCGGTTGGCGATGAGCACCTTCTCGATTGGCATGAGTGCCAGCCTAGCGAGAAGACCCTCGATCCCTTTGACAACTCCCTACAAGAAACCGCGAAAAACGTAGCGGGATGTCTACGACCACAGATCCGTCCACGACACACCCAGTTCTCGGGCGAGGCGACGGATGGTCGACAGCGACATGCCGACGACCGTGGAGGGATCGCCGTCGACCCGGGTGATGAAGGCCCCGCCGAGGCTGTCGACGGTGAAGGCGCCAGCGACGTGCAGGGGCTCGCCGCTGGCGACGTACGCCGCGATCTCGTCGTCGGCGATGTCGTCGGCGAACGTCACGGCGGCCTCGGCGACCGCGGTCGCCTCGTGCAAGTTCTCGCCCGGCCGCACGCGGAACACGGAATGACCGGAGTGCAGGATGCCGGTGCCGCCTCGCATCTCCCGCCACCGCCGGGTCGCCTCCTCCGCCGTATACGGCTTGCCGTATACGCGACCGTCGAGGACGAACATCGAGTCGCCGCCGATCACGATCCCGTCGAAGCCGGCGTCCTCGGCGGCGAGCCGGTGGGCGACATCGGCGGCCTTGGCGCGCGCGAGCAGCAGCACGAGCTCATCCGGCGGAAGGTCGGCGCCGCGTTCGGCGACGGCCTGTGCGGTCACGGCATCCTCATCGGTCTCCGGTGCGCGGGTGATCGGTTCGATCCCCGCCTGCCGCAGCAGCATGAGGCGGGCGGGTGAGGTGGAGGCGAGACAAACCTGCATGCCACCACGGTAATGCCGCCGTCACCGTATCCTCGAAGGATGGCCCGCTCCGCATCCGATCTGCTCGATCTCGACGTCACCGGAATCGCGCACGGCGGCACCTTCATCGCCCGGCACGACGGGCGCGTCGTCTTCGTGTCGGATGCCATCCCCGGCGAGCGGGTGCGGGCGCGCATCACCGACGACGCCAAGTCGTCGTTCTGGCGGGCCGAGACCGTGGAAGTGCTGGATGCCTCGCCGCACCGCCGACCGCACGTCTGGCCCGAGGCCGACGTCTCACGCAACCCCGACGATCGTGCCGGCGGCGCCGATCTCGGGCACATCGACCTCGATCACCAGCGCACGCTCAAGCGGCAGGTGCTCAGTGAGGCGCTGGACAAGTTCGCCGGCGCGGGTCTGGAAGCCCCGGTGGTCGAGTCGGTCGATGACACCGATGGAACCGGCTGGCGCACTCGCGTCTCGCTGCACGTCGACGCAGAAGGCAATGTCGGCCCGTACGCGTCTCGCAGCCACCGGGTCATCCCGGTCGCATCGCACCCGCTCGCCCGACAGCGCATCGAAGCCGAGGCCCGGGCGCTGACGAACGCCGAGCCCGGGCGCATCGATCTCGTCGAGTCCGCCGACGGCACGGTGCACGTCCTGCGGCGCCCCGAACGCGGAAGGAGGCCGAAAGCGCCGGTGATCGTCGAGCGTGTGGGTGAGCGGTCGTTCCGCCTCGACGCCGACGGCTTCTGGCAGGTGCATTCCCACGCAGCATCCGTTCTCGACGCCGCGGTGCGCTCCGCGCTCGCGGGGCGCGTCGATCCGGGGCAGACGCACTTCGACCTCTACGGCGGGGTCGGACTGTTGGCATCCGCCCTCGCCGACGCGGGTGCGACCGACATCGTCACGGTGGAATCCAGCGCCCGCGCGACCGCCCACGCGCGTGAGAATCTGGCGGATGTCGACGCCACAGCGGTCACCGCTCGCGTGGATCGGTACCTGGCAGGGCTGCCCGATGCGGCGGGCGTCGGCGCCGTCGTGCTCGACCCGCCGCGCGCCGGTGCCGGTCGCGCTGTCGTCGAGGGCGTGCACGCTCTGAATCCGGATGCCGTCGTCTACGTCGCCTGCGATCCCGTCGCCCTCGCGCGGGATCTCGGCACCTTCCGCAGCCTCGGCTGGCGCGTCGATTCGCTGCGGGCGTTCGATCTCTTCCCGCACTCGCACCACGTCGAGGCCGTCGCGGCGCTGAGCCGCTGAGTGCTCGCCGATAGGCTGAGACCATGAGCAGGGTCGCACTCATTGACGATCACGAGTCCGTCCGTCTCGGGCTGGAGCTGGCGTGCGAGCGTGCGGACAGCGGCACGGTGGTCTTCTCCGGCAGCACTGTCGGGGAGTATCTGGAGTGGCGCACATCGACCCGATCGACGTCCGCCGACGTTGTCGTGCTCGATCTGACCCTCGGCGACGGCACCACGGTCACCGAGAATGTGACCGCGCTCGTCACGGACGGCGGGAGCGTCGTCATCCACAGCGTCGCCGACCGCCCGGCGGCCGTGCGCGAAGCCCTCGCCGCGGGGGCTGCCGGAGTGGTGAGCAAGTCCTCATCGCTGGATGACGTGCTCGATGCGATCCGCACGGTCGCCCGCGGGGAGCCGCTGAACAATGTCGAGTGGGCGAGCGCCGTCGAGGGCGACCGCGAGTTCGCCGACGCGCAACTATCGGTGCGCGAGCGCGATGTGCTGCGGCTGTATGCCACGGGTCTGCCGCTGAAGGCGGTCGCCGATCGGCTCGGCGTGGCCTACTCGACGGCAAAGGAGAACATCACGCGGGTGCGGGTGAAGTACGTCGAGGTCGGGCGTCCTGCCCCGACGAAGGTCGACCTGCTGCGGCGAGCGATGGAGGACGGCATCGTCGCACCGGACGGGGCCGCGAGTGCCGGCTGACGCATCGCTGCGCGCGGCCTGGGGGCAGATCCCGTCGCCCGGCTCGACCGAGACCCGGTTCGAACGCTTCACCGGCAAGCGCATGGAACGCATTCTCGCCACGGTGGTGGCGATCGGCTCCGCGATCCTCGGCGCCCAGGCACTCGTCGCCGCCTTCAGCGACCTCGCCGAGCGCCCATCGACCACGCAGACGGTGCTGCTGCTGGTCGTATACGTGCCGCTGATCGGGATGCTGGTGGCCTGCGTGATCGGACGCGGTGTGCGAGTGGCATCCGGCCTGTTCGCGGTCGCCTACGTCGTCGCCCTCGCGATCTGGCCGCTGGTGATCGAAGAGCACGGGGCGGGGGACGGGCAGCCCTGGATCTTCTTCATCGTGAACGTCGCCGTCGTGGCGGCGATGCTTGCGTTCCCGATCCGGCTCCAGCTCGTCTGGGCATTCGGCGTGCCGCTCGTCTACGGGTACGTCCGTCTCGTCGAGGGGGAGTTCACCGGCACGTACTGGACGACGACAGCCTTCGACGTATCGTTCACCCTCATCCTCGGCATCGTAATCATCGCGCTGGGGTGGATGTTCCGGTCGGTCGCCGCTGGGGTGGATGAAGCTCGCGGTCAGGCCGTGGCCTCGTACGCGTCGGTAGCCGCGGGAGCCGCAGCCGAAGAGGAGCGGGTGGCGATGGCAGCGCTGATGCATGACAGCGTCCTCGCCGCGCTCATCGCGGCAGAGCGCGCGGACTCGGACCGCGCCAGGGATCTCGCCGTCGCGATGGCGAGGGAGGCACTGACACGCCTCGCCAACACCGAGGCGGCTGTCTCCCAGGAGGGGAGCGACGATCCGGTCGGCACGGCGCAGATCGTCGCCGAGCTCCGACGGGCGCTGTCCGAGCTCGGCGCGGACGCCATCGTCGAGGAGCGCGGTACGGCGGGACTGATCCCCGGTCGGGTTGCCCGCGCCCTCGTGCTGGCAGCGAGACAGGCGATCGGCAACGCGATCACGCACGCGTACGGCCGCGGCATGCACGTCGTCGCGAAGGGAAACGGCGACGATGGCGTCACCCTGACGATCATCGACGCGGGGCCCGGTTTCGACATCGAATCGATCGGTGAGGACCGACTCGGCATCCGCGCCTCCGTCGTCGCCCGGATGGCCGCCGTCGCCGGCAGCGCAGACATCGATTCGAGCGACGCGGGCACCCGCGTCGTACTGCGCTGGGATCGCGTATGAACCGCTCGGTCCGCAGTGTCGCGACGGCGCTCGCCGTCGGATTCGCGGTGTATTTCGCCGCGCGAGCGGTGTGGTGGATCGAGCAGCCGACGGCGCCGCTGCTGATGGTCGCCGCGATCCTGATATTCCTGGGCATCATCGTGGCCACTGTGCTCATCGACTCCCACGATGGAGTGCAGATGCCGCGCTGGCTGGGCGTGGCGGCCGTGGTGGCGGCAGTCGTCATTCCCGTCATGGTCAATGCCTCGCTGCTGCCCGTGCACGGGGATGCGCCGTTTGCAACCTGGTACATCGGCGGACTCGGACTGCTCGCCGTCGTCTGCATCGTCCGGCGTCGTCCGCTGACGGGCTGGTTGGTGCTCGTCGTGCTCATCGCGACGTCGAGCCTCTATCTCGGCTTCTTCGACGCGCTCAAGCTCGGCCTGGTCGGGTCGATCATGTGGACGGTCATCGCCCAGCTGCTCGTGCTGTTCTGGGACCGCGCCGTGCACGACACGGAGCGCCTCGCCGACATCCAGCGGGCCGTCTCGGCGTGGCACGCGACGCAGCTGGTGCGCCAGCGTGAGCGGCGAGTGCGCGTCAAGTACGCGCTGGGGGCCGCGGGCCCCGTACTCACCAGGACCGTCGCGTCCGGCGGGCACCTCACCGACGCCGAGCGTCTCGAGGCGCGCCTCGCCGAGGGGCGGCTGCGCGATGAGCTGCGCGGCGCGAGCCTGCTCAACGACGCCGTGCGCCATGCCATCCGCGAGGTCCGCGTGCGCGGGGTGTCGGTGACGGTCTTCGACGAGGGCGGCCTGGACGAGCTCGATGAAGTTCGACGCGATGAGATCCGCGACGAACTCGCCGACGTTCTCGGCAGCGCCGAGTCCGAAAGGATCATCATCCGCGCTGCGCGGGATGATCGCATCGCGGTCACGGTGGTCGGCCGCTCGGGTGCTGGCGATTCCTCCGACGAGGATGCCGTCGGGCTCTGGCACGAGATTCCGCGGTGAGAAGAAGGGCGAGGGGCGGCGAAGCCGCCCGCCCCTCGCCATATGCGGTGCAGTTACCCGAAAACTCACCGCAGGAGATCGATCACCGTCTGCCTACCCTGGGGCAGAGAGACCGATCGAACGCGAAGCGTTGATAACAGTCTCGCGCGGGTGCAAGATGTTTGTCTGTAGGTATTTCGGGGGACACGGATTCGCCTGAATGCGTCATGATGGAGCGATGGATCTGCGGCGGCGCGGCACGAATCTCCCGAAGATGGGGGACTTCAATCAGTCCGTCATCCTCGAAGCGATCCGCCGCTCCCGCGAGGGGCTGAGTCGTACCGAGCTCGTGGAGGCCACCGGTCTTTCCGCTCAGACGATCACGAACATCACCCGTCGGCTCCTGGACGAAGGACTCGTCGAAGAGGCCGGCCGCACGATTCAGGGGCCGGGAAAGCCGCGAACCACCCTGCGCCTGAACGCCGCCAGCCGCCTGTCGATCGGCGTGCACCTCGATCCGGCGATGATGACGTTCGTCCTGCTGGATCTCGCGGGCGCGGTCCTCGAACGCCGCACGACACGGATGCCGGCCGACGATGCGCGCCGGATCATCGCGGCGATGGCGGAGGCCGTCGAAGACCTCATCGAGAGGTCGCCGCTCGATCGCTCAGCCATCACGGGGATCGGCGTCGCCACGCCAGGTCCGCTGGATGCCGCCCGAGGAACAGTCATCGATCCGCCCAAGCTGCATTCCTGGCACCGCGTACCGCTGCGTGACGCGCTGCAGGAGGCAACAGGCCTGAGCGTGACGCTCGAGAAGGACACGACGTCGGCCGCTGTCGCCGAACTGTGGACGGGCGATCACCCGCCCGACGGCTCGTTCCTGTTCGTATACATCGGCATCGGCATCGGCACAGCGCTGGTGCTCGATGGCGCTGTCGTGCGCGGGTCATCGCACAACGCGGGCGAGGTCGGACACATCATCGTCGATCCGGATGGCCCCGAATGCGCCTGCGGGCAGCGCGGCTGCGTCGAGGTCGTCTGCACGCCGCAGGCGATCGTCGAGCGGGCCGAGCGCGCCGGTGTGCTCGCCGATGACCGGGTCGGCAGCGACGCGGAGTCGGTGGATGCCCGCTTCACTGAGCTGTGCGAACGTGCGGTCGGCGGCGATCGCGAAGCATCCGCCGTGCTCCAGGCTGCCGTGCAGCACCTTGCGGTCCTCATCTCGGCACTGACCAACATGCTCGACGTCGATCGGGTCGTGCTCGGCGGCCCGTTCTGGTCGCGGCTGTCGACGATCTCGCTCTCACGGCTGCCCGCGCTGCTGGATCGCAACAGCGCCACCCGCGCCGTTCGTGATCTTCCCGTGCGCGGCACCGTGGTCGGTGACGATGTCGCCGCCGTCGGGGCGGGGTGCGTCGTGCTCGATGCGGTGCTCACCCCGCGCGCGGCTGCGCTGTTCCTCGATTCCTGATCGGCGCGGCATGATCAGGAAACACCTTGACAGGGGTATTTCCAATCGATTGACTATCTGCATCCCGACCTTGGAGTCCATTGCGCATGCACGACACATCCGCTCTGATCGAAGCCCGCATACGGCGCTTCATCGACGAGCGGTTGCGCCCGAATGTGCACACCGGATTCACGCCGCTCACACTGGCGAGTTGGGAAGTGCCGGGGGAACCGGTGCCGTTCGCCGAAGCAGCCGGTCAGGTCTATGCGCCATTCGCCGTGGGGACGCGGTGGGGCAGTCCGTGGGGGACGACCTGGCTGCGATTGCGGGGAACGGCGCCGGAGGCGCCCGGTGCCGAGCTGCTCTTCGACCTCGGGTTCAACGCAGCCGAGCCCGGGTTCCAGGCCGAGGGGACCGTCTACCGGCCCGACGGCTCGATCGTCAAGGCTGTCGAGCCGCGCAACGCGCATGTGCCTCTTGAGGCTGCACCGGGCACTGAATTCGAACTGTTCCTCGAGGCGGCTGCGAATCCGGACGTCGCCGACGGATTCCGTGACTTCCGCCCCACCCCGCTCGGAGCGCTCGAGACGGCGGGCGGAGAACCGCTCTACGAGTTCCGCCAGGCCGACATCGCGGTGCGAAACGCCCAGGTCTGGGAGCTGCTTCAGGATGCGACGGTGCTGTCGCAGCTGATGGCTGAGCTCGCCGAGACTTCGACGCGTCGCGCCGAGATCCTGCGGGCGCTGGAGCGCATGATCGATGCCGCCGATCCCGAGGACATCGTCGGCACGGCCGCCGAGGCCAGGGCCGAACTCGCCGACGTGCTGTCGCGCCCGGCATCCGCTTCCGCGCATCGCGTGCATGCCATCGGGCACGCACACATCGACTCGGCTTGGCTGTGGCCGGTCCGCGAGACGCAGCGCAAGGTCGCGCGCACGTTCTCGAACGTGCTGTCGCTGCAGCAGGAGGCCGACTTCACTTTCGCCGCGTCGTCGGCGCAGCAGTACGCCTGGCTGAAGATGTACCAGCCGGAGCTGTTCGCCCGGGTGCGCGAGGCTGTGGCGGCGGGCCGGTTCGTCCCCACTGGTGGGATGTGGGTCGAATCGGACACGAACCTGCCCGGCGGTGAGGCGCTCGTCCGGCAGTTCGTGCGCGGCAAGCGATTCTTCATCGACGAGTTCGGCGTCGAACCGCCCGATGTCTGGCTGCCCGACTCGTTCGGATACTCCGCCGCGCTCCCGCAGATCGCCCGTGCCGCCGGCTCGCGCTGGATGCTGACGCAGAAGATGTCGTGGAACGAGACGAACCGGATGCCGCACCACACCTTCCTCTGGGAGGGCATCGACGGCACGCGCATCTTCACGCACTTCCCTCCCGTCGACACATACAGTGCACAACTGACCGGAGCCGAACTCGCCCGAGCCGAGCGACAGTATGCCGAGAAAGGGCTCGCGAGCACCTCGCTGGTGCCGTTCGGCTACGGCGACGGCGGCGGAGGTCCGACCCGCGAGATGATCGCCGCGGCAGAGCGACTGCGGTCGCTGGAGGGGTCGCCGACGGTCACGCTGTCGGGCCCGACAGAGTTCTTCGAGGCGGCCGAGGCCGAGTACCCGCACCCGCCGGTGTGGTCGGGGGAGATGTACCTCGAGTTCCACCGCGGCACGTACACGTCGCAGGCTCGCACCAAGCGCGGCAATCGCCGCAGCGAGCATGCGCTGCGCGAGGCCGAACTGTGGGCGACAGCTGCGGCGCTCCGCGGCGAGGACTACCCCTACGACGAATTGGGCCAGTTGTGGGAGACGGTGCTGCTGCAGCAGTTCCATGACATCCTTCCCGGCAGCTCGATCGGCTGGGTGCACCGTGAAGCCGAGCGGCACTACGACGAGGTGCTGGCTGCCACCGAGAAGCTGACGACCCGGGCCCTCTCCGCCCTCGTCGGCGAGGGCGGCACGGCGCTGGCGGCCAACGCCGGCCCGTACGCGCAGGACGGCTCCGAGCCGATGGGCATCGCGGTACCGGCAGCGGCTGCCGGGGCCGCTGCGACGCTCACGCGCACCGACACGGGGTTCGAGCTGTCGAACGAGCACCTCGTCGTGCACATCGACGGCGACGGGCTGATCACCTCGCTCATCGACCGCCCCTCCGGGCGCGAGACCATCGCGCCGGGGCAGCGAGCCAATCTTCTCCAACTGCATCGAGACACTCCGACCAGGTGGGATGCCTGGGACATCGACGAGCACTATCGCCGGCAGGTCGTCGACCTGACCGAAGCGGAATCCGTCGAGCAGGTCGCCCATCCCACCGCCGCAGTCGTCTGCGTGGTCCGCGGCCGGGGGGCTACGCGGATCACGCAGACTTTGACACTCGCGGCAGGATCGCGTGCGGTCGAGATCGAGACGGTCGTTGACTGGCATGAGCGCCAGAAGCTGCTCAAGCTCGCCTTCCCTCTCGACGTGCACGCAGACCAGGCGAGCTCAGAGATCCAGTTCGGGCACGTGCGGCGTCCGACGCACGCGAACACGTCGTGGGACATGGCCCGGTTCGAGACGGTCGCCCATCGGTGGGTGCACGTCGGTGAGCACGGATTCGGCGTCGCCGTGGCGAACGACGCCACGTACGGCCACGACATCACGAGCGCGCCGCGCGAAGACGGTGAGGCAGGGGGCACGGTCACGAACGTGCGGCTGTCGCTGCTGCGCGCGCCGCTCTACCCCGACCCCGAGGCCGACCAGGGCGAGCACACCTTCCGGGTCAGCATCCGCCCCGATGCGTCGATCGCGGATGCTGTGCGCGAGGGGTACCGGCTGAATCTGCCGACCCGGCAGGTGGTGGGCGCTCAGGGCGTCGCGCCGCTGCTGTCGATCTCGTCGGATGCCGTGGTGGTCGAAGCGGTGAAGCTGGCGGAGGACCGCAGCGGAGACGTGATCGTGCGGCTCTACGAAGCGCTCGGCGGTCGGGCGCTGGCTACGCTGTCGACTGCGTTCGCATTCGACGGCGTCTCCGAGACGGATCTGCTCGAGCGCGAGGTGGATGCCGCGGCCATCGGTTCCGCGTCGGGGCAGGACGTCGGGCTGGGGATGCGACCGTTCCAGCTCGTCACGCTGCGCTTTCGCCGTCCGCGCGGCTAAACGGCGTCGGCTCCGCTGCACCGGTACTACCCCGAGAACCGTCCCCACGGAATATCGCGGCGCAGAGGCTTGCGCAGTGGGCGCTGGGTGCGCTGCCACGCCGACTCGCGCGGCTGCTCGGCGACAGCATCCGACGCTTCGCGCTCGTATGCGTCGGTGACGACAGCGATGAGCGCGGCGAGCTCTTCTTCGTTCGCGGTCCCGCGGACGAAGCGAAGATCCGGTGCGGAGTGCTCGTCGGTCACAGCGGGATGTTCCCGTGCTTCTTGGGCGGCAGCTCGGCGCGCTTGCTGCGCAGTGCCCGCAGGGCCTTGGCGACCGAGACGCGGGTGTTCGCCGGTTCGATGACGCCGTCGATCTCGCCGCGCTCGGCGGCGAGGAACGGCGAGGTGACGCTGTAGGTGTACTCGTTCGCGAGGCGGGTGCGGACGGCGGCGACGTCTTCGCCAGCCTCTTCGGCCTTCTTGATCTCGTTGCGGTACAGGATGTTCACGGCACCCTGGCCGCCCATCACGGCGATCTCTGCCGTCGGCCAGGCGAGGTTGACGTCGGCGCCGAGCTGCTTGGAGCCCATCACGATGTAGGCGCCGCCGTAGGCCTTGCGCAGGATCACGGTGACCAGCGGCACGGTGGCTTCGGCGTAGGCGTAGATGAGCTTGGCGCCGCGGCGGATGACGCCGGTCCACTCCTGGTCTGTTCCTGGCAGGTAGCCCGGCACGTCGACGAGCGTGACGATCGGGATCGAGAACGCGTCGCAGAACCGCACGAAGCGGCTGGCCTTCTCGCCGGCCTCGATGTTCAGCGTGCCCGCCATCTGCGAGGGCTGGTTCGCGATGATGCCGACCGAGCGGCCCTCGACGCGGCCGAAGCCGATGACGATGTTCGGTGCGAACAGCGGCTGCACCTCGAGGAAGTCGTCGTCGATCACATGGTCGATGACCGTGTGGATGTCGTAGGGCTGGTTCGCGGAGTCCGGGATGATCGTGTTCAGCCGCTGATCGGCATCCGTCGTCTCGAACTCGAAGTCGGTCTCATAGCCGGGGATCTCGGCCATGTTGTTGTCGGGCAGATATCCGAGGAGCGTCCGGGCGTAGTCGATCGCGTCGTCCTCGTCGTCGGCGAGGTAGTGCGCGACACCGGACCGGGTGTTGTGGGTGAGGGCACCGCCGAGCTCCTCCATGCCGACGTCCTCGCCGGTGACCGTCTTGATGACGTCGGGGCCGGTGACGAACATCTGGCTGGTCTTGTCGACCATGATGACGAAGTCAGTGAGGGCAGGGCCGTAGACGGCACCGCCGGCGGCCGGCCCCATGATGATCGAGATCTGTGGGATGACGCCCGATGAGCGGGTGTTCAGGCGGAAGATCTCGCCGTACTTGCTGAGTGCGAGCACGCCCTCTTGGATGCGGGCGCCGCCGGAGTCGAGGATGCCGATGATGGGCATGCCGCTGGTGAGGGCGAACTCCATGATCTTGATGATCTTGTCGCCGGCGACCTCGCCGAGAGACCCGCCGAAGGTCGTGAAGTCCTGCGAATAGACGGCGACGGTGCGGCCGTGGATGGTGCCGATCCCGGTGGCCACCGAGTCGCCGTAGGGGCGGTTGCGGTCCATGCCGAACGACGTGGTGCGGTGGCGGACGTACTCGTCGAACTCGACGAAGCTGCCGGGGTCGACCAGCAGCTCGATGCGCTCACGTGCGGTCATCTTGCCCTTGGCGTGCTGCTTCTCCCGTGCGATCTTCTCGGGCTCTGTGACCGCTTCGCTGAAGCGGGAGCGGAGGTCGGCGATCTTGCCGGCGGTCGTGGAGAGGTCAGGCGTTTCCGTCACGGATTCAACCCTAGTAGCGCGAGGTCGCGTCTCGTTGGATGCCTCGCACAACGGGTTGCCGGTTCCTTTGGTGGTTCCCGCGTGATGGGCCTCTCGGCTCATATTCCAGTTCGTAGAAGATTGGCTAATCTTCTCCCGTGAAATGTCGGGAAGGCGCCCCGTTCTTGACGCAAGGTGGAAGCAATGCGACTCAGCCACCACCGCAAAGGAAACAAGATGACTGCGTACCAAGACGACATCGACGCCGTTCAGGCTCTCAAGGAGCACAACGGCCCCAGCTGGGATGCGATCAATCCCGAGTACGTCGCCCGCATGCGGGCGCAGAACCGCTTCAGGACCGGACTCGAGATCGCCCAGTACACCGCCGACATCATGCGGCGCGATATGACGGAGTACGACGCCGACTCGTCGCTCTACACGCAGTCGCTCGGCGTCTGGCACGGTTTCATCGGCCAGCAGAAGCTCATCTCGATCAAGAAGCACCTGAAGACGACGAACAAGCGCTACCTCTACCTGTCGGGGTGGATGGTCGCCGCCCTCCGCTCGGAGTTCGGGCCGCTGCCCGACCAGTCGATGCACGAGAAGACGTCGGTCCCGGCGCTCATCGAGGAGCTCTACACCTTCCTGCGTCAGGCCGACGCCCGTGAGCTCGATCTCCTGTTCACCCAGCTCGATGACGCTCGCCGCGCCGGAGACGAGACGGCGGTGGAGTTCTTCCAGTCGCAGATCGACAGCTTCGAGACGCACGTGGTGCCGATCATCGCAGACATCGACGCCGGTTTCGGCAACCCGGAGGCGACCTACCTCCTCGCCAAGAAGATGATCGAGGCTGGTGCCTGCGCCATCCAGATCGAGAACCAGGTCTCGGACGAGAAGCAGTGCGGCCACCAGGACGGCAAGGTCACGGTTCCGCACGAGGACTTCGTCGCGAAGCTCGCAGCCGTTCGTTACGCGTTCCTCGAACTCGGCGTCGACAACGGCGTGATCGTGGCCCGCACCGACTCGCTCGGCGCCGGGCTCACGCAGAAGCTCGCCGTCACCCACGAGCCGGGTGACCTCGGTGACCAGTACAACGCGTTCCTCGACGTCGAAGAGATCTCGGAAGACCAGCTGGGCAACGGCGATGTCGTCATCAAGCGCGACGGCAAGCTGCTGCGACCGAAGCGTCTGGCGAGCAACCTGTACCAGTTCCGTGCGGGCACCGGTGAGGCGCGCTGCGTGCTCGACAGCATCACCTCGCTGCAGAACGGTGCCGACCTGCTGTGGATCGAGACCGAGAAGCCGCACGTCGCGCAGATCGCTGGAATGATGAACGAGGTGCGCAAGGTCATCCCGAACGCGAAGCTCGTCTACAACAACAGCCCGTCGTTCAACTGGACGCTCAATTTCCGCCAGCAGGCGTACGATCGGTTCGTGGAGGAGGGCAAGGACGTGTCGTCCTACGACCGGGCCGAGCTCATGAGCGTCGACTACGACGGCACCGAGCTCGCGCAGGTCGCCGATGAGATGATCCGTTCCTTCCAGCGCGACGGCTCCGCTCAGGCGGGGATCTTCCACCACCTCATCACGCTGCCGACCTACCACACGGCAGCACTCTCGACGGATGACCTGGCCAAGGGCTACTTCGGCGACGAGGGCATGCTCGCCTACGTGACCGGCGTCCAGCGCCGGGAGATCCGCGAGGGGATCGCGACGGTCAAGCACCAGAACATGGCCGGCAGCGACATCGGCGACAACCACAAGGAGTACTTCGCCGGAGACGCGGCTCTCAAGGCCGGCGGCAAGGACAACACGATGAACCAGTTCAGCTGAGTTCTGTCCGCTCGAAGGGAGCGCCCCGGCTGCGGCCGGGGCGCTCCCGCGTGCTATTCAGACGCGCGCTGAACTGCAAACTCCTCGTAGGCGAGCGTGCCGAGCAGCTTGATGAACTCATTGCGGCGATCGTCGCGCGCGAAGAGATGATCGACGAGGCGATTGTTCGTGCTCTGGTTGCTCAGGACGGCATCGGTAACGGCATCCGTCAGATCCGGCGACTCCAGGAACTGGTTCTGCGAGTTGACGCCGGCCTGGGTCTTGATGCGCTCGTCGTCGATGAGCACGGTCACCACTCCCTGCGCCCACGACTCGATTCCCGAGGCGGAGAAATCCTCGTCCGCGAACAGTTCGTTCAGGCGCCCGAGGATCTCAGCCAGTCGTGCCAGGCGCGGGTCGCGCGCCGTGCCGGTCCCGCCGGAGCCGGCCGGATCCATCGGCGCGGCGATCCCGGAATCCAGGTCGAGGGAGTGATCGCCGCTGCGCGTCTGCTTGATGTGCGTGAGCTCCACCGTCGAGAAGTCGATCGGATCCTTCGTCACCCGCCCGGTGAGCCGGGGGAGCAGCAGTCGCAGATAGAGCGAGCGCTTCTCCAGGGCAGTGTCCTCGTAGTCGAAGATCTGCGAGAGGAAGTCGTACATCCGGATGAAGGTGCCGACGTCCTTGCGGAACAGGTCCAACTCATCCTGAGCCGCCTTGTCCTCGGATGCCACGGCGGCGGTGTAGCGCTGACCGAAGCGGTCGGATGCCGCCTTGAGCGGGGCCGTGTGTGCGCCGTGCTTCGGGGGAGTGGAAGTGGCGAGGAACGCCGTGGCGAAGGCCTCGATCTCGGCATCGGTATAGATCGAGGCAGCGTCGAGCTTGACCTGCAGATCATGGATCTGGTCCGGGTCGCTCGTCTCGCTCAGCTCGGCAGTGCGATGGAACTGGCGGAACGTCTCGAGGATCTCGTCAGGGTCGTTCACGAAGTCGAGGATGAACGTGGTGTCCTTGCCGCGGGTAGGGTAGGTGCGGTTCAACCGGGAGAGAGTCTGCACGGCCGTGACGTTGTCGAGCCGCTTGTCGACGTACATCGCGCACAGCAGCGGCTGATCGAACCCGGTCTGGTACTTGTTCGCGACGATGAGGATCTGGAAGTCGTCCGAGGCGAACGCGGTCGGGATAGGGCGGCCGCGCAACCCGTTGTTGAGGTTGGCCTCCGAGTACGGCGGCTCGACTCCGGCGAATGCGACGCCCGGGACCTGCTCGGAGGTCATGGTGCCGGAGAACGCGACCAGCGTCGCGATCGGATACTTCCGCTCGGCGATGTACGCGTCGATCGCCTGCTTGTACCGGATCGCGTGCTCGCGGGATGACGTGACGACCATCGCCTTCGCGTGGCCGTCGAGCAGATGCCGCACGTTGGCGCGGTAGTGCTCGACGATGATCTGCACCTTCTGGGCGATGTTCGTCGGGTGCAGCGACACCCAGCGCATCAGCCCCTTGGTGGCCTCGGCCTCGTCCACCTCGTCGACGAGCTGCAGGTGCCGCTTGGTCTTCTCTGCGAGGCGGAAAGCGGTGTCGTAGGTGGTGTAGTTGCGCAGCACGTCGAGGATGTAGCCCTCTTCGATCGCCTGGCGCATCGAGTAGACGTGAAACGCCTGTGGGATGCCGTCGGCATCCGCGCGCCCGAAAAGTTCCAGCGTCTTCGGCTTCGGCGTGGCGGTGAACGCGAAGAAGGACAGGTTCGGGGATGCCGCGCGGGCCGTCATCTGCGCGGCCAGCAGTGCCTCGGCATCCACCTCTCCGCCGTCGTCGAGGGCATCCTGCTCACTGGCGGTGAGCACCTCGCGCAGCTTCTGCGACGCGCTGCCTGTCTGGGAGGAGTGCGCCTCATCGGCGATGATCGCGAACTTCCGTCCGGCGAGACCGGCGTTCTCTCTGATCGTCTTCAGCGCGAACGGGAACGTCTGGAGGGTGACGATGATGATGAGCTTGCCGGAGAGCAGGGTCTCGGCGAGCAGGCCCGATTTCGAACTGCCGCCGGCTTTGCGGACCTCGTCGGCGTTGATGGTCGCGACGGTGCCGTCGACCCCCTCGATCTGTTTGATCGCTTTCTGCAGCTGATCGTCGAGCACGGTGCGGTCGGTGATGACGATGACCGAGTCGAACACCTTGTTGTTCTCGGTGTCGTGCAGGTTCGACAGGCCGTGTGCGAGCCACGCGATGGAGTTGGTCTTGCCGGAGCCCGCGGAGTGCTGGACGAGATACCGGTTCCCCGGGCCCTCTTCGCGTGCGGTCGCGACGAGTTCGGTGACGAGCTCCCATTGGTGAAAACGGGGGAACAGCAGAGTCGTGCGCCGGGTGATCTCGCCGGTGATCGGGTCGGTCGACTGCGACTTCTCGATATGAAGGAGGCGCCCGATGATGTTCAACCAGGCGTCACGCTGCAGGACCCGCTCCCAGAGGTACGAGGAGGCGGCGCCGTCCGGGTTGACCGGATTGCCGGCGCCCTGGTCGTTGCCGAGATTGAAGGGGAGAAAGTGTGTGGTCTTGCCCGCCAGGCGCGTCGTCATCGCGACTTCGTCGGTGGAGACGGCGAAGTGCACGAGGGAGCGGTTCGCGAAGCCCAGCAGCGGCTCGCCCTTCGGATCGCGGGCATTCCGGTACTGGGCCGTCGCATCGTCGATCGACTGGGTATTGTCAGTCTTCAGCTCAAGGGTGGCCACAGGGATGCCGTTGACGAACAGCACCAGGTCGATCGAGGCGGTGTTCTTCGCGGAGTAGTAGACCTGACGGACGACGCGCAGCCGCACAGCGTCATAGTTCTGCTGCGCCTGCGCGTTCCGGGTCGTCGCCGGCTTGAACGTGCACATCTGAATGTTGGCGGGGGTCTTCTTGAACCCGCGACGCAGGACGTTGAGGGTGCCGCCGCCGGCGTCGAGCGGCAGATCGAGTGTCTTCACCAACCGGTCCAGGAGTTGGTCTTTCGCCTTCTCCTGTTCAGCGACGGATGCTTCGGGCTTGACGATTTTTGCCCATTCGTCGGGCTGCGTCTGCTGGACCCACGCGAAGACGTCTTCGGGGAAGATCGCACGTGTCCTGTCGTAGCCGTGCGTGTTCTCGGGCTCGTAGATCCACCCGTTCGCGGCGAGGTGCTCGCAGATCTCGCTCTCGAACGCTTCCTCATGCTCGACGCCCATGTATGTAAGCATGGCGCATATAAGCCACCATTTGTTTCGGTGGGCGCGCTACAATGTAGTGCATGTCATCCACGCCGTTGTCCATCCGATTCGACGATGCTCTGCTCGATCGGTTGCGTCGTCGAGCGACGAGCCGTGAGACGACCGCATCCGGACTGATTCAACGACTCGTGGACGAAGGGTTGCGAGCGCAGGAGTTCCCAGGAGTCGTCTTCCGCGACGGCCCGTCCGGACGACGCGCTGCGCTCGCCGTAGGCCCTGACGTCTGGGAGATCGCATCGGCTCTTCGGGATGCGGATAACCGAGGGGATGCGGCGATCGCAGCCGTAGCGGCTGACTTCACTCTGTCGGAACTGAGCGTGCGCGTGGCGCTGGAGTACTACGGGGTGTTCACGGACGAGGTCGACGCCGAGATCGCGGAGAACGACCGTGCGGCCGAAGAGGCGCTGCGGTCGTGGGAGGCACAGCAACGGCTCGTCTCATGACGGCACGGTTGCTTCTCGATGAGCACTACTCGGACGTGATCGCCGTGGACCTGAGCGCACGGGGCTATGACGTCGTCTCCGTTGTGGCGGATGCAGGATTGCGCAGCTCCAGCGACGCCGACATCTTCAGGTGGGCAGCCGATGCCGGCCGCCGAATCGTCACTGAGAACATCAAAGATTTCCGTCCGCAGCTCGTGGCCGCGCTCGCAGCAGGTGAGCCGTGCGCACCTCTGTTGCTGGTGCCGCCGCGGCGATTCCCTCGTTCGAAGGGTGTAGCGGCGCTCGTCTCCGCGCTCGCGACCTGGCTTGACCGTGATTCGGGGGCGCGGCCAATCGAGGACTGGCTGCTGTAGAAGCGGTGGCGACGGGATACGCTTTGCGTTATGAGGGAGCCTGAGCCACGACCGACCATCGACGAGCTGATCGAGCTCGGACAGGTGCGTCCCGCGTTGCACGGGCCGGAGAAGTTGCGTGACTTCGTCCGGTCGACGCTTCCTGGCCGAATGACGACCGCCGATGTCATCGCCGACGTGCGCGGTTACGAGCGCGATTACTGACGCGCCGAAAGCGCCGGCGTCGGGGTTGATTCTTCGCCATCCGGTCGTTGAGCGAGCCGAAGGCGAGACGAAACGCGTTGAGCGAGCGCAGCGAGTCGAAGCGCCCGCTACGCAGCCGGAACCTCCAGCTGCCCCGTGACCGCCGCCGTAATCAACGCCGCCCGGCGCTCCTTCGACAGCTCGATGAACCGCTCGGCCTTCGCGATGAGGGCGTCGATCTTCGCTGTCTGCTCGTCGAGGTATGCGACGATTTCGCGCTGTCTTGATGGCTCAATCACGGGGATACGAAGTGCACGAAGCTTCTCGGCCGTGAAGTGCGCGATGGTTGAGCCGTCGCAGATGATCGCGATGTGTCCCGCGTCTCGATACGCACGCAGGACGTAGCCGAGCCACGCGGTGGATGCCGTCCCGAGCGATCGGACCCGATTGACGGTCTTTTGGAAGGACCATCCGACCATGTCGTCACGCAGAAGCACGCTCGTGCCAACGGCACCACCCTCGACAACGAGAAGGTCAGCGGCGAGCAGATTTAGCCGCTGAGCTTCGATTTCTGAGTAGGGCATGACGTTGACGCTTGTGAGATCTAAGCCATGATCCTGGATATTGGCTGCCCGAACATACGGCAGTTCTGTTTCGCTCGAGGACACGCGATGCTTGCCGTCAAGCATCTTTCCCAGAACGACACTGTAGGCAGAGCCGATCGCGCGTGACTGTCCGGTCGGCGCAAGCGGATTGAACAAGCCGGTCGCCGCCTGTTCGATGATTCGCCGTCGCCGCTCGCGAAGCGTGGCGATGAGCTGCTCCTGCTTCGCGATCAGCGTGTCGATCTGGGCGGTCTCGCGGTCGAGGTAGTCGGCGATACGAGTTTGATCCGGGTGCCCGGGAAGCGGAATGGACTGCGCAAGCAATCCCGACGCAGTAACAAGCGGCATCGCCGTTCCCGTTGTGATGAGCGAGATTGGGATCTGTCTCACGGCGTTGATGATGTAACGAGAATCAGTTCGCTCCTCCTGGAGAGACAGGATGATCGCGTTGTCCGTAACCCAGGCATCAGATGTGAGTAGACGTAGCGAACCAACCGACCCGACTCGACCGATGATTATGTTCCCGGCCCTGGCGTTGGGACGCGTCGTATACCCAAGCTGCCCGCCTGCACCATATACGGGGACTATTCCGGCCGATGGTTTATCGGAGGCGCTCTCACCGCTCCGAGCCCGTGCAACGCGACTGAGTCGGGCCAACGGATACGATCGAGATATCACCGTTCCACTTCCCTGAGCAGTTCCATGATCTCGCCGACGAGCTGGTTCAGCTCTGCGTCGATCTCTTCCAGCGGACGCGGCGGCACGTACTCGTAGAAGTGCCGCGTGAACGGGATCTCGTAGCCGACCTTGGTTTTGGCCGTATCCACCCAGGCATCCGGCACGTGGGGGAGCACCTCGGCTTCGAAGTACGCCTGGATGACGGCATCCCGAGCGCTTTCGCCGGAATCGTTGCCGCCCCAGCCGAACGGCACGTTCTCGGTGTCGCGCAGCTTCGCATCCGCCTTCGCTTTGCCCTTGCGGTCGCGGACGATCTCGCCGTCCTCATCCCGCAGCGGGCGCTCGACGGTGATCGTCCAGTACCCGAACTCGTCGTTGCGGAAGATCTTCGAATGCTTCTGCTCTACGTGCTCGTCGTAGAGGCGCACGATCTCGGCGCGATCCTTCTCCGACACCTCGCGATTCTTCTGCCCGAGGTTCTTGCGCAGCTTCGACCAGAATCCCGTGCCGTCGATCAACTGCACCGTGCCGATGCGCTCCGCAGGCTTGCGGTTGTCGAGCAGCCAGACATAGGTCGCGATGCCGGTGTTGTAGAACATGTTCGTCGGCAGCGCGACGATCGCATCCACCAGATCGTTCTCGAGCAGCCACCGACGGATCTGGCTCGGCCCGGACTCCGCTGCCCCCGTGAACAGCGGCGAGCCGTTCAGGACAATTCCGGCGCGTCCACCGCCCTCATGGACGGGCCGCATCTTCGTCGCCAGGTGCTGCAGGAACAGCATCTGGCCGTCGCTGATTGGCGGCAATCCGCCGGGGAAGCGGCTGTGCTCGCCGGCATCCTGGACGTGCGCCTTCACCGCCGCCTGCGATGCCTTCCAATCCACGCCGTACGGCGGGTTGGACAGCGCGTAGTCGAAGGTCTGCCCGGCGAAGAGGTCGTCGGAGAGCGTGTTGCCGAGGCGGATGTTGGTGGCATCCTGCCCCTTCGCGATCATGTCGCTCTTGCAGATCGCGTACGACTGCGGATTGATCTCCTGACCGTACAGGCGCAGCGCCGCTTCGGGGTTCATCTCCAGCAGTCGTTCCTCGGCGACGGACAGCATCCCGCCTGTACCGGCGGTCGGGTCGTAGATCGAGCGCACGGCGCCCGGTCTTGCCAGTCCGGAGTCGTCTTCCGCGAACAGCAGATCGACGATCAGGCGGATCGCGTCGCGCGGGGTGAAGTGCTCACCCGCCGTCTCATTCGACGCCTCGGCGAACTTGCGGATGAGCTCCTCGAACAGGTCACCCATCGCCGCGTTCGGGAGCGCCTGGGGACTGAGGTCGACCTCAGCGAAGCGCTGCACGACGAGCAACAGCCGGTTGCTCTCGGCCATCGCCTCGATCTGGTCTTCGAACTTGAACCGGTCGAACACGTCGATCGTCTTCGAGAAGCCCGAGATGTAGTCGACGAGGTTCGCCTGCAGGCCCTCCGGGTCACCGAGCAGACGCGGGAACGTCCACGAGGTCGTGTTGTAGAAGCCCAGCTTCGTCTTCTGACGGATCCGCGCCTCGCGCAGATCATCGTTGTCCGTGCTGGCGAGCACCTCGGCGATCTCGTCACGATGAGCGGACATGATGCCGTCGAGCCGGCGCAGGATCGTCATCGGCAAGATGACGTCGCCGTACTGATGAGGCTTGAACGGACCTCGAAGCTGATCCGCGATCGACCAGACGAAAGTTCCGAGGCTGCTCACCGCTTAACCATTGCATAAAAGCTCAGCCATATATGCGCGCTACCTTTCGAGATAGCGCTTGGATGCTGGAGGGATGAAAGCGCCCCGGTCTCGAGCATCCGAGCATGTCGGAATGCTGATTCGGGAACTCCGAGCGAAGGCGAGCATGCCGCGTGCGCGTCTCGCGAACCGGGCCGACATGGACGTCTCTCATCTGGCCCGCATCGAATCAGGTGACGGGAATCCGACGTTGTTCGTCCTGATTCAGCTGGCCACGGCACTCGGCGTCAAGCCCGAGACGTTCGTGGCGGGCCTGACCGCTGTCGACCTGCCCGAGAACCTGAAGCCCTATTCCGAAGCCGACTTCCGTCGCGAGCTGCGTCGTCGCGAAGGCGCTTGATCTCCGCGACCGAACCCGCGTGCCTCTGCCCGCCCGGACCGAACGTCCCTATGCTGGCGGCAGGCGAGCGGAAGGACAGCGATGACCGAGTACGACTTCGTGAGCATCGCGGTGACGCGGCACCGCGACGGCCATCGACTCGCTGACGACTACCGCCAGATCATCCGCGACCGTGCCGACGACGGGTGGACGTTCGTCCAGGCGATCTCGTTCGACACCTATTCCGAACCTCGATTCGATCTCGTTTTCATGCGAAAGGAAGATCCACGATGAAGTTCCCGCTCCGGCTGCTGCAGTCCCTCGTCGTTTTCCTATCCGGCGTGTTCGCCCTGTTCGTGTTCGCGGGCAACCTCATGGACTACGACTCGAACTTCCAGTTCGTCAAGCACGTCCTCTCGATGGACACCACGTTCGAGGGCAACGCCCTCATGTGGCGTGCGATCGACGTGACCTGGATCCACCACGTCGCCTACATCGGCATCATCCTCGCCGAGGGCGCCTTCGCCGCGCTCGGCATTGTCGGCGGCATCCTGCTGTTTCTGCGTCGGAACGACGCGGCGCGGTTCAACCGAGCGAAGATCTGGGGGTTCGCCGCCTACGGACTCGGCTTCCTCATCTGGTACCTCGGCTTCGTCATCATCGGCTCCGAGTGGTTCGCCATGTGGCAGTCCTCGTCGTGGAATGGCAAAGACACGGCGATGAACATCTCAATGCTCTGGGGCGTGTTCGCCGTGCTGCTCGCGATGAACGAGCCCGTGCGTGAGCAAGCCCGTGCGGACTGACGGCCCACTCACACGACGAATCGCCAGATGTACTCGAGCCCGTCCAGCGGTCGGAACCATGCGAGGGTGACAACCACCTCGTCGAGATCGGCTGCGCACAGGCACAGCTCGATGTTCTCGGACGGCAGCACCTGACCCCAGAGCTGGGCCACTTCGCCGCTCTGGTCGGCACGGACGATGCGTACGAAGTCGGCGCTCTCCGCGCCGTCGTTCGTGACGACTGGATGGCTGGGGTCGGCGCGACGGATGGACCAGGGCACGCGATAAGCAACGGGCGGCGGAGTCTGTGAAGGTTCGATGGGGCGCAGCATGCGCGCCACGGTATGAGCCGCATCCGACGCCACGAGCGCGGTGACGCGCGCCTATGCAGAAACGGGGGAGAACCGCTACAGATCAGTGTCGGTGGACGCCGAGTCGATCTCGCGGTTCTTGCGCTTCGTCCGAATCACCGCTCCGGCTGTGTGCCCGACCCAGCCGACACCGCGCGTGACGGTCCCCGCGGCACCGGTGATCGCGCTGCTGGCGTAGCGTGCGCCCCGCAGCATCCGACGCTCGAGCTTCTCCGCATCCGCTCCCGGCTCCAGCTCTTGCGGAAGCACCTCTGGTGCGATGCCGAAGGCACGACGCGAAGTGGTGAGCACGCGCCGGGCGAGCAGATGATTGCCCGCGCCGCCGACGGCGGCGCCGATGCCGAAGGGCATGGCTTTGCCGATGAACGATGCGCCCCCGGCCGCGGCGAAGTGCTTGACGAAGCGCGTCTTCAGCTGATCAACGATCGGCCCGACCGCGGCGCGGGGGAGCGACCTGGTCACCACTTCACCCCAGTACGACGCGCGCCCGGCACCCCGTCCGGTGGCCTGCCTGGCCAGTTGACCGACCAGATCCACGCCTTCCTTGCCCAGCATCAGTGTCATCACGAGCGCACGGGCCCGGTCAGGGTTCTCGATCGCGATGCCGTGCACCTCGGCGAGCGACTGCGCGAACAGCGCTGTGGACTCGAGGAACCCGACCGTCTCGACGCCGGAGAGTGCGAGCGTGACCCCCGTGCCGATGCCGGGAACCACGGCGGTCGCACCGACGGCCGCGCCGCCGGTCGTCACAGCCGCAAGATAGCGGCGCTCGATGATGCGCACGAGCTTCTCCGGGGTGGCTCCCGGATTGCGCAGACGGATGCTGCGGATATGCGCGAGCACGAGGGGACGCTGGATCGCGAGCACACGATCGATGCCGCGTACGGTCAGCGGATGCTCGTCCGAGCCGACCGGGGGCACGCCCTTGTCCCAGGCGGAGTCGTCTGGGAGGGAGTGGATCTTGTGCACCTTCTTGGCCATGCCCAGATCTTATGCAGAGTGTCCGCGAGAATGCCGAAAGCCCGGCACCATACGGAGCCGGGCTTTCGGGACGAGCGGGTCAGACGAACTGATTCGCCTGAACGAGGTCTTCGGCGAAGTCGACCTCGACCGCGTACAGGTCCGAGACATCCATCGGTTCGAGCAGCAGACCGTTCTCGGCGATCGCCAGCTCGAGGCCGCCCTCGAAGTACTCCTGGTCATCCACACGCGACAGCTGGCGCATGAACGCCTTCTTGTACGTGGACGAGATGTAGTTGATGCCGATGGCCTCGCCGAGACCGCCCTTGACGCTCTTGGAGAGCTCCTTGATGAAGCCCTCGGCGGTGACTGTGTACTTGACCTCTTCGTCACTCACCTTGGAAGTGTTGACGGCGACGAACGACTGGTCGCGCTCGATGAACTCGATCGCACGGCCGAGGATGCGCGGATCGAAGACCACATCGCCGTTCATCCAGAGCACACCGCTCTTGCCCGTGGCGCCGAGGGCGCGCAGCAGGCTCTTGGAAGTGTTCGTCTCGTCGTAGCGCTCGTTGTGCACGTAGTTGACGTTCGGGAACGCTTCGATGATCGTCTCGGCGCGGTAGCCGACGACGGCGGTGATGCGGGCTTCGGTGCCGAACACGGCCCGGATGTTCTCGTGCTGCTGCTGCATGATGGTGCGGCCATCGTTGAGCTGCGTCAACGGCTTCGGCAGCGCGCGCCCGAGGCGCGAGCCCATGCCTGCGGCGAGGATGACGGTCTGAAGAGTCACGAATACTCCTAAAAAGAATCGGTGTTCATGGCCGGTTTACCGACCAGACACTTCTTCGTGCCGCCTTCATGGTAGCCATTCCTCCTGGGAAGCTGCGGGGTGAGGCCCCGCTGTTGCCGTTTCGTGATGAGGTGCACACCGGATCCACAGGTCTCGTGGGTCGAAAAACTTCCTGCTTCGATTGTTTCGCGTGACCGCGGGAAAGTCCACTGCCGTTGATACGTTAGAGCAGTGACTGCTTCTGAAGACGCTCACGTCGAAGGCTCCGATGGCGACGCATCGGATGCTCCGGCACGCTCATCGGCGACCACGACGCGTACTTCCGCTGTGAGAACGGTGGCGTCGCGACCGAAGGCGACGCCGAAACCTCAGACGTCGGCACGGGCTGCCGCGGTGAAGTCCGAAGAGACCAAGGCAGGTGCCGCGAAGAAGACCACGGCGCGTACGAATGCTGCGAAGACCGCGGCAGCCAAGGATGCATCCGCGCGCAACACCACCGCGAAGGCGACCGCGAAGAAGACGAGTGCACGCACGAGCGCCGCGAAGACGGCGGCTGCGAAGAAAGCTGCGGAGACCAGGGCCGCGAAGGCCGCGGCGACGAAAGCCGCGAAGGAAGAGGCGCAGCGCGCGGCGGACGAGAAGCGGGATGCCACCGCCGCAGCCATCGCCGACGACGCGGCACCCACGGCCGAAGCCGTCATCGCACCCGTCGAGCCGGAGATCCCGCCAGCCCCTGAGCCCGCGCCTTCGGTCGTTCCGGAGGAGGACCCGGCGCCGGAACCCCAGCCCGAGCCGGAACCGCAGCCCGAGCCGGAGCCGGAACCTCAGCCCGAGTCGGAGCCCGAACCTGCATCCGACCCCGAACCTGCATCCGACCCCGAACCGTCTCCCGACCCTGTCGCTGCCGCCGAGG
>JBQDFB010000005.1:60687-71231 GCA_052085045.1 Microbacteriaceae bacterium
CCCGAACCTGCATCCGACCCCGAACCGTCTCCCGACCCTGTCGCTGCCGCCGAGGCCGTCGTCACGGACGTGCGCGCGGGGGCGGCATCCGATGCGATCGTCATCCGCGGCCTCGTGAAGGAGTTCGGCGATCAGCGGGCGGTGAACGGGATCGACCTGACCGTGCCGACCGGTACCTTCTACGGGATCGTCGGACCGAACGGCGCAGGAAAGACGACAACTCTCTCGATTCTCGCCGGGCTCCTCCGCGCCGACGCCGGCGAGGTCGAGGTGTGCGGCATCGACCAGGCGACCGATCCGCTCGGCGCCAAGCGGGTCATGGGGGTGCTGCCCGATCGCCTGCGCACCTTCGACCGGCTGACCGGGCGGCAGCTGCTGCACTACTACGGCCTGCTGCGCGGTCTCCCCGCCGATGTCATCGAGAAGCGCTCCGCCGACCTCATGCGCGCCTTCGACCTCGCCGGGGCTGTGGGGCGCGTGGTCTCGGACTACTCCGCGGGCATGACGAAGAAGATCATGCTCGCCGGTGCGATGATCCACTCGCCGCGCGTGCTCGTCCTCGATGAGCCGTTCGAATCGGTGGACCCGGTCTCGTCCGCGGTGATCCTCGACATCCTCCGCGCCTACGTCGATCACGGCGGCACCGTCATCCTGTCCAGCCACGGCATGGACCTCGTCGAGCGCGTGTGCTCGCGCATCGCGATCATCGTCGGCGGTGACGTACTCGCCGAGGGAACCATCGATGAGGTGCGCGCAGGGCAGACGCTCGAGTCGCGGTTCGTCGAGCTGTCCGGTGGTGCCTCTGAGGTGGAAGGTCTCGAGTGGTTGCACACGTTCTCCGACTGAGGATCGCGCTCATGGTGGGCGCCCTGCGGGGCGGCCACGCCGTGCGCGCACTTGCGGGGTTCGTCCTCCTGACCGCCGCGACGGTCGCTGTCTGCATCGCTCTGCTCAGTCTGGCTGACGCGCCTCTCGTCGTCGCTCGCTCCGTGATCGTCCTGGGGGGCGCGGCCGGGTTCCTCGCCTTCCTCGTCGGCCCGATCCTCATCGGCACGGCTGACCAGCTCGATCCGAGACGGTTCCGTGTGTTCGGGATGAGCGTGCGAGCGATGCCATGGATCCTCGGTCTCGGTGCGCTGGTGAGCGTGCCCTCCTTCGCCCTGATCGCGGTCGCGGTGTGCTCCGTCATCACCCTGGTGGCGCTCGAGGTGCCCGTGGCAGCCGCCGTGGGGGCGGCGGTGCTCGGCGTGTTGTCTCTGGCCATCGCCGCCCGCATCGGCATGGCCACGAGTGCTCTGCTGCTTCCCGAGCGCCGCTCGCGCGAGCTCACCGCGCTGTTCGCGCTCGCCGTCATCGTGGTGGCGTTCCCGGTCGCCGTCTTCCTCGCCTCGCTGGAGTGGGACGGGCAGGTGCCCGATGCCGTCGCCTCGGCCACCACGGTGATCGCGTCGACGCCGCTCGCCGCGATCCCGGGAGCCGCACTGGCCATCGCCGCGGGCGATGAGGCGACGGCGTGGCTCAGCGGAGCCATCGCCCTGGCCACGGTGCTCGTGCTGTGGGCGTGGTGGACCTGGCTGGTGCGACGCCTCCTCACCAACGTTGATCGCCCCATCATCTCGCGCGAACGGTCGGGGCTCGGATGGTTCGCGCTCCTGCCGTCGAACGCCTTCGGAGCGATCGCGGCGCGCAGCCTCGTCTACTGGTTCCGTGACCGCCGGTACATCGTCAACTTCGTCATCGTGCCGATCGCCGGCGTGCTCACCGTTTTCCCGCTGTTGGTGGCCGGTGTGCCGCTCTACATCGCAGCTCTGGTTCCCGTGCCGGTGATGGCCCTGTTCTTCGGCTGGCTCCCGCACAACGACGTCGCCTACGACTCGACGGCGCTGTGGATCCATGTCGCCAGCGGTGTCCGCGGCGTCGCCGATCGCCTCGGGCGGCTCCTTCCGATTTCGCTCGTGGCCGTCCCCGTGCTCGCCATCGCGATCCCGCTGACCCTGGCGATCGTCGAGAGCTGGTACCTGCTCATGCCGATGATCGGGCTCGCCGCGAGTCTCTTCCTCGGTGGGCTCGGGGTGTCCAGCATCCTGTCCGTGACCTCTCCCTACGCGGTTTCGCGCCCCGGCGACAGCCCGTTCCAGCAGCCGCAGCGATCGGCGTCCCGGGCCGGGTACGCCCCGGCGCTGGCCTTCCTCGGCGCTCTGCTGCTCAGCGCTCCGACAATCTGGCTGTTCGTCATGACCGTCATCGAAGACGAGGCGTACAACCCGGCGACGTTCTGGGTCGGCATCGCCAGTGGAGTCGTGATCCTCGCCGCCGGCGCGATGATCGGCGGGCGCGTCTACGACCGCGGCGGCGAGCGGCTCATGGAGTTCGTCGAGACGGCCTGAAGTCCGCCCCGCAGCGCTCTCCGGGAGGCTAGACTCAGCGCATGAGTACTCCGCTGGACAGCCCCGATCAGGGCGGCGTGGCAACGCTTGATCGTGAACTGGAAGAACTTCTCAATGAAGAGAATGCCGAGCCTGGCGACCACGAGCGCTTCTCGCACTACGTCAAGAAGGACAAGATCCTCGAGTCCGCGATCTCGGGCCGCCCTGTGCGTGCCCTGTGTGGCAAGAAATGGACGCCGGGCCGCGACCCGGAGAAGTTTCCGATCTGCCCGACCTGCAAAGAGATCTACGAGTCGATGGTCGGCTGACGCCTGTCACACCTGATCGACCCGGTCACGCCTGATCGATGAACACCGTCGGGATCGCCGGGTCCGACTTGCTGAGCGCCAGTGCGCGCACCGGCAGTTCCTCGCGCACGCGCAGATGGTGCCGGCGGGCGGATGCTGTTCCCGCCTGCCCCTCGTGGGCGTCGTCGATCTCGCCGCCGTCGACGAGGGTGACCTGAAGCGGACGCGAATCCGGATGCTCTGCGGCCGTCCCCAGCTCTTCGAAACCGTCTGAGACGACGATCGTCTCCGCCGTTGCGACCTCGCGGCGGAGCGTACGGAACGCCGCCTTCCGGCCGCCGTGGGATCCCTTGTCTGTAGAGGCCTTCGCGACCCCGACCCACCCGCCGCCGGCATCCTGCCGCGCCACGAGCTTGTAGACCATCCCGGCGGTGGGGTAACCGGATCCGGTGACGACGGAGGTGCCGACGCCATAGGAATCGACCGGGGATGCCGCGAGCGCCGCGATCGCATACTCGTCGAGGTCGCTGGTGACGGTGATCTTCGTGTTCACGGCGCCCAGCTCGTCGAGGTGCTCGCGCACGGCCGCCGCGACGGTCGGCAGATCACCGGAGTCCAGGCGTACGCCGCCGAGCTCGGTGCCGGCGACGCGGACGGCGGTCTCGACGCCTTCGCGAATGTCATAGGTGTCCACCAGCAGGGTGGTGCCGGGGCCGAGGCTGTCGATCTGTGCGCGGAAGGCGTCTTCTTCGCTGTCGTGCAGCAGTGTCCAGGAGTGCGCGGCGGTGCCCATCGTGGGCAGCCCCCACCGGCGCCCGGCCTCGAGGTTGCTCGTCGCACCGAATCCGGCGATGTAGGCCGCGCGGGCCGCCGCGACGGCGGACATCTCGGCGGCCCGGCGCGATCCCATCTCCGCCAGCGGTCGCTCGCCGGCCGCGATGCTCATGCGCGAGGCGGCCGTCGCGATAGCCGAGTCGTGGTTCATCACACTCAACGCGATGGTCTCGAGCACGACGGCATCGGCGAAGGAGCCCTCGACGGTGAGGACGGGGGAGCCGGGGAAGTACAGCTCGCCCTCCCGGTAGCCGTGGATCGAGCCGCTGAAGCGATAATTCTCCAGATACCGCAGGGTTTCGGCATCCACCACCCGTCCGTCACGCAGGAAGCGCAGCTCGTCGTCCCCGAACCGGAAATCACGCAGCAGCGAGAGGAGGCGTCCGGTGCCGGCGACGACGCCGAAGCGGCGCCCGCCGGACAGACGACGGGAGAAGAGCTCGAAGACGCTGGGCCGTGCGGCGGTGCCGTCGCGCAGCGCGGCTCCGAGCATCGTGAGTTCGTAGCGGTCTGTGAGCAACGCCGTCGAGGTCATGCGCTCAGCTTAGTGAGCGACGGGTAGGCTGGTGAGTCATGAACGCGGCACCGATCGGCATCTTCGACTCCGGTGTCGGCGGACTCACCGTGGCCCGGGCGATCCGCGCCCAGCTGCCGCGGGAGTCCTTCGTCTACATCGGTGATACTCTGCATTCCCCGTACGGGCCCCAGGCCATTGCCGACGTCCGCCGTTATTCGCTCGAGGTGCTCGACACTCTTGTCGAGCAGGGCGTGAAGATGCTCGTGATCGCCTGCAACACGGCATCCGCTGCCATGTTGCGCGACGCGCGTGAACGCTATGACGTTCCCGTCGTCGAGGTGATCGGCCCGGCCGTCCGCCGAGCCGTCTCGACGACGCGCAACGGGAGGATCGGCGTCATCGGCACGGTCGGCACGATCGGATCGCGCGCCTACCAGGACATGCTCGAGATCAACGAGAAGCTCGAGGTGTTCGCGGCCGCGTGCCCGCGGTTCGTGGAGTTCGTCGAGTCCGGCGTCACCGACACTCCGGGTGTGATCGCCATCGCCGAGGAGTACCTCGCGCCGCTGCGCGACGCCGACGTCGACACCCTTGTGCTCGGGTGCACACACTACCCGTTCCTGCGCGGCGCGATCAGCTATGTGATGGGCGAGGGCGTCACGCTCGTCTCCAGCGACGACGAGACCGCCGGCGACGTGTACCGGCAATTGATGCGCCGCGACCTGCTCGCCCCCGCCGATGCCAGAGCGACCTACGTGTACGAGGCGACCGGAGAATCCACCGCGGAGTTCACGGCGCTTGCCAACCGCCTCATGGGCGCCGAGGTGCGCGACGTTCAGCACGTGCAGACCGGCGTCATCACGCTTCCCGACCTCTCAGACCTCGCCGACAGCACGGCACCCGACCCGAAGGATTCCCATGTCTGACATCGTCCGCGCGGACGGCCGCGCCACCGACCAGCTCCGCGAGATCACGATCGAACGCGGCTGGAGCGCCAACGCCGAGGGCTCTGCCCTGATCAGCTTCGGCGGCACGAAGGTGCTGTGCACGGCATCGTTCACCAACGGCGTGCCGCGCTGGCTCACAGGCAAGGGCAAGGGCTGGGTGACCGCCGAGTACGCGATGCTGCCGCGCGCGACGAACAGTCGCAACGACCGCGAGAGCGTCAAGGGCAAGATCGGCGGACGCACGCACGAGATCTCGCGCCTGATCGGCCGCGCCCTGCGCGCCGTCGTCGACACCAAGGCGCTCGGTGAGAACACCATCGTCATCGACTGCGACGTGCTGCAGGCCGACGGCGGCACCCGCACCGCTGCCATCACGGGGGCATACGTCGCCCTCGCCGATGCGATCGAGTGGGGCCGCACGAAGAAGTTCATCGGCAAGAACTCCACGCCGCTGATCGACTCGGTCGCCGCCGTGTCGGTCGGCATCATCGACGGCGAACCCATGCTCGATCTGCCATACGTCGAGGATGTGCGCGCCGAGACCGACATGAACATCGTCGTCACCGGGCGCGGACTATTCGTCGAAGTGCAGGGCACCGCCGAGGGCGCCCCGTTCGACAAGCGCGAACTCGACGCGCTGCTCGAACTCGGCGTTGCCGGATGCGCGACGCTCAGGGAGCACCAGCTCGCAGCGCTCGCGAGCGAGTGACAATGCCGAAGGTCGTCCTCGCCACGCACAACCCGCACAAGGTGGCGGAGTTCCAGCAGATCGTCGCGATGACGCGCCCCGACCTCGAGGTGATCGGCTACGACGGGCCGGAACCGGTCGAAGACGGCGTGACATTCGCCGAGAACGCGCTGATCAAGGCGCGTGCGGCCGCCGCGCACACGGGACTCGCCGCCATGGCCGATGACTCCGGCATCAGCGTCGACGTGCTCGGCGGCTCGCCGGGCATCTTCTCGGCGTACTGGGCAGGTCAGCAGAAGGACGCGGCCGCGAACCTCGAGCTGCTCCTCGATCAGCTCGCCGACATCGCCGGCCCGCACCGGGCTGCGCAGTTCGTCTCGACGATCGCGCTGGTGACGCCCGAAGGCGTCGAGCACACGGTCTCCGGTGTCTGGCCGGGAAGGCTGGCGCGCGCGGCATCCGGTGCTGGCGGTTTCGGGTACGACCCGATCTTCATCCCCGATGGTCAACCAGCTGGCGCCGAGCGCACCACTGCGGAGCTCACCAGCGAGGAGAAGCAGTCCCAGTCGCACCGGGCGCGTGCCTTCCAGGCTTTCGCGCCGCTGCTGAAAACACTCTGACCTGTGTCGACCTGTGCCTGCGAGCTACTGAGAATCGTTACCCTTCCCGACTAGTGGAAATGGCCTCTGACGGGCGATTCCGCTCGTAGCCTGGAGGCATGCACGATCATGCGCACGGGATTCGCGGGAGCGGCAGCCGCCGACTGCTGACGATCTCGCTGTGCCTCACGGCGACGGTGATGCTCGTGCAAGTTGTCGGCGCCCTCCTCACCGGGTCGCTCGCGCTCCTCGCCGATGCAGCGCACATGTTCACCGACGCCTCGGCGCTCGTGATCGCGCTGATCGCCAGCGCCGTCGCCGCGCGCCCGGCCGATGACCGGCGCACCTTCGGCTATCAGCGCGCCGAGGTGCTCGGGGCCCTGGTGAACGCGATCATCCTCATCGTGCTGTCGGTCACCGTCGGCATCGAGGGCATCCGGCGCCTGCTCGAGCCTGCGGAAACCGAGGTCGCCGGCCCGCTCATGCTCGTCGTCGCCATCGTTGGTCTGATCGCCAACGCGATCGCGATGTGGCTGCTGAGCTCGGCGCAGAAGACGAACATCAATGTGCGCGGCGCCTACCTCGAGGTGCTCGGCGACCTGATCGGCTCGGCCGCCGTGATCGTCGCGGCGATCGTGATCGTCGTGACCGGATGGATGCCGGCAGATGCCATCGCCTCGCTGTTCATCGCCGTCATGATCATCCCGCGCGCGATCACCCTGCTGCGCGAGGTGTTCTCGGTGCTGGCAGAATCGGCGCCGAAGAACACGCACGTCAGTGAGATCCGCGATCACCTGCTCGCGTTCGAGGGCGTCACGAGCGTGCATGACGTGCACGTGTGGCAGCTCACCCGCGGCGCACCGGTGTTCACGGCGCACGTCAGCGTCGAACCGTCGCTGCTGGAGGGCGGTCGCTCCGGTGCGCTGCTCGAGCAGCTGCAGGGATGCCTGGCCGATCACTTCGATGTCGAGCACTCGACGTTCCAGCTGGAACCGGACGGGCAGGCGGAGTGCACGGAGACGCACGCCTGAGCATCCGTCACTCCACGCGGATGTCGGCGACGTCCTTGTCAGGACGCAGCCCCCGCCAGCGCGCGTGACGCAGTGAGCGATCCGACGTCCAGCCGGCGAACTCCACCTCGCCGACGAGTTCGGGCCGCACCCACAGTGCTTCGCGCGCGTCGGCATCGGGAACGCCCTCCAGCGGATTGTCCTCCGTGCGCAGAGGAGTGAGCCGCGTGAGCAGGTCGCGCAGCATCCGGTCATCGAAACCCGACCCGACCCTGCCCACGTAGCGAAGGGTGCCATCGGCATCGGGCACGCCGAGCAGCAGTGACCCGAACGTGCTCGCCCGGTTGCCCTTGCCCGGCCGGATGCCGGCGATCGCGACCTCCTGCGTCCGGGTGTGCTTGATCTTCAGCCAGTCACCCGAGCGGATGCCGGGGCGGTACCTCGACCCGGATGCCTTGACCAAGACCCCCTCGAGGTCGAGTTCGCGGCTGGTGCGCATCGCGGCATCCAGGTCGTCGAAGACGGGCGGCACGAGGACCGGACGATCCGCGCTCTCGCCGAGGGTCTCCAGCAGCGCGCGGCGGTCGCGCAGCGGCACCCCGGTGAGGTCGTGGTCATCCAGGCGCAGCAGGTCGAACAGGTGAAAGGCCACCGGCGTGCGGACGACCTCGCGTTCGATCTCGCGCGCCTTCGTGAGGTGCATGCGATGCTGCAGTCGTCCGAAGCTCGGGCGGCCCGAGGCGTCCAGGGCGACGATCTCGCCGTCGACCACCGCTTCGTCGGCGGCGAAGTGCGGGGCGCCGTCGGCGGTGAGCTCGGGGTAGCGGTCGGTGATGTCGGTGCCGCTGCGCGCGTGCAGCCGCAACCGGCCGTCTCGCCACGTGCCGATGGCGCGGATGCCGTCCCATTTGATCTCGCTCCATGGATCGCGCATCGACCGGGCGAGCCCCGGCGTTCCTGACTCGGCGAGCATCGGGCGGAGCGGCCCGGTTGCCCCTCGCTGCCTGGTTGCCTCCCGCGGTGCGGCGGTCTGCTCCTTCATGCGGTGCAGCAGCCACGACGACTTCTCCCCGGACCCATCGGTGCGAATGAGGGCGAGCCGGGCGCGACCCAGCGGACCGGACCCGGTGAAGGTGCCGATCACCTCGTCATCGCGCCACTTCTCGAGTTCGACCGTGCCGGAGTCCCAGATCGTCATGGTCCCGGCGCCGTACTCGCCGCGGGGGATCTCGCCGTGGAAGGTGAGGTATTCCAACGGGTGCGGTTCGGTCATCACCGCGAGGCGGTTGCGAGCCGGAGACTCCGGCACCCCTTTGGGAACGGCCCAGCTCACCAGCACGCCGTCGTGTTCGATGCGCAGGTCGAAGTGTTTCGCACGGGCGTGATGCTCCTGGATGACGAACCGGGGGAGCGGACCCGCCGCCGTGATGGACGCGCGCTCGGGGACCGGCTCGGGCGTGCGCGCGGCGTCTCGCTTCGCACGGTACGGGGCGAGCGCTGTGTCAGCGCCCGCAGCGGCGAAGCCGGCGAAAGGATCGATGCCTTCGTCGACGCGCTGCGCGACCTCGTCGAAATCGAGCTGCCGGAGCGCGGGGTCGTCGAGTTCCTCCCAGGTGCGCGGAGCCGCCGCCGTCGGTTCGAGCCGGCCGCGCAGCGAGTACGGCGAGATCGTGGTCTTCGAACCGTTGTTCTGGCTCCAGTCGATGAAGACCCGGCCGCTGCGGACGGACTTCGACATGGTGCTGGTGGCGACATCGGGGTGGTCGGTCTCGATCGAGCGGGCGAGTTCGCGGGCGATGGCGGATGCCTGGTCACTGGTCTGGCTTCCGTCGAGCCGGCAGTAGAGATGAATGCCCTTGCTGCCGCTGGTGACCGGAACGGGATCGAGGCCGATGTCATCGAGGATCGTTCGGGCGAGGCGGGCGACGTGGGCGCACTGCGCGAGATCGGCACCGGGCCCGGGGTCGAGATCGAGAACGAGTCGGTCGGGGCGGCGGCGCTCGCCGTCGGGGTCGAACCGCCACTGCGGCACGTGCAGCTCGATGCTGGCGACCTGCGCCATCCACACCAGCGTCGGCAGATCATCGGCGATCGGATACTCCTTCGCCCCGCCGGAGTGCTCGATCGGCAGGCGACGCACCCACGAGGGCGCCCCGCGCTCCAACTGCTTGGCGAAGAACGCCGCGCCCGGAGCATCCGCCGTTCCCACCCCCTCCACCCAGCGTTTGCGCGTGACCGGACGGTCGGCGAGCAGCGGCAGCATCCGCGGTGCGACACGGGTGTAGTACGCGATCACCTCACCCTTGGTCGTGCCGGTCTCGGGGTAGAGCACCTTGTCGAGATTCGTCAGGCGCAGCCGCCTGCCGGCGACCTCGACGACCTGTGCAGCATCCGACATGCCGAAAGACTAACGTCAACCCCCTGGCATCCCGAGCCCCCGGCAGTGTGTACTGGTGTCATGAGGTCGATCTGGAAAGGCGCCCTGACGTTCGGGCTGGTGAATGTACCGGTGAAGGTATATTCCGCCACCGAGGATCACGACGTCTCACTGCATCAGGTGCACGACGAGGACGGCGGGCGCATCCGCTACAAGCGCACCTGCGAGGTCTGCGGTCAGGTGATCGCCTATCAGAACATCGACCGCGCCTACGAGGACGACGGGCAGCGGGTCGTGCTGACGAAGGAGGATCTCGATTCTCTCCCCGCCGAACGCAGCCGCGAGATCGACGTCGTCGAGTTCGTGCCGAGCGATCAGGTCGACCTGCTCACGCTCGACAAGGCCTACTTCCTCGAGCCGGATTCGAAGTCCCCGAAAGCGTACGTGCTGCTGCGCAAGACGCTCGAGCAGACCGACCGCACGGCCATCGTGCGCTTCACGCTGCGACAGAAGACGCGGCTGGCCGCACTGCGTGTGCGCGGCGACGTGCTTGTGCTGCAGACACTGCTGTGGGCTGACGAGGTGCGCGAGGCGGCGTTCGAATCGCTCGATGAGGACGTGAAGATCTCGAAGAAGGAGCTCGAGTTGTCGGCGAGCCTGGTCGACAGCTTCTCGAGCGATTTCGATCCGGAGTCATTCGTGGACGAGTACCAGAAGGAACTGCGCACCCTCATCGACGCGAAGATCGAGGCCGGCGACACGTTCGACGTCACCGAGACCTTCACCGAGGAGGGCGAGGCCACGAGCACGGGTGGCGAGGTCATCGATCTGATGGAGGCGCTGCGTGCCAGTGTCGAGAAGTCGCGGTCGAAGAAGAAGAACGCCGGCTGAGGCCTAG
>JBQDFB010000006.1:0-6496 GCA_052085045.1 Microbacteriaceae bacterium
AAAGAAAAAGAACCCCGCCGCTTTCGCGACGGGGTTCGACTACTGTCTCAACACAGTGTGCGCCACAAGGGACTCGAACCCCTAACCTTCTGATCCGTAGTCAGATGCTCTATCCATTGAGCTAGTGGCGCATTTTGCTGCCCGTTTCAACGAATCGGGCCTCAGCAAGAATACATGACCGCGAGCACGAACGCGAAACCGCTCAGGACGCCCCTTTGAGCTTGCGCCGGGCACGCTGCTGCGAAGAGAGCGCCTGCAGGTCGACCAACCGCAGCGCCTGCATACGGGCCTCACGCATGACCTCGTAATCAGGGTCCTGCTCGGGGCGCATGCTCTCCACCACCAGCCGCCGGTCGAGATTGCCGCGCACTTCTGCCCAGGCGGCTTCGCGAGCGTCTTCGACGAGGGCGCCGAGCTTCTCGGCGTCTTCAGCCATGGCTGTCAGCCGTTCGGCCACCCCGGACGACTGCCGGGCCCGCCGCCGCAGATTGCGCACGTCGCGATCACGGTAGTCGTGGGTGCCTGCCGGATCGGAGTACCGGCCCCGCGCGCGCTTGCGCAACCGGGTCGCCGCCTCTGCCGCCTGTTCGGATTCTGCGGCCATGTCCAGTAGTGCGTCGCGGGCATCGTCGAGGTAGCGCCCGGCATCGAAGACGCCGCCCTGCGCGATCGTCCCGACGAGGATGCGATTCTTCACGGCCAGACGCGCCGCGGCCGTGGCGATCGCGACGCCTTCAGCGATGGCATCCGCAGTTCGTCCCACGGCAAACCTCCTCTTCTGATCGTATCGTCACCATCCGACCTCGGTGTCGGCCAGAATAGAACCAGACAGGTTCTCCCACCTGCGATGAAGCAACCGGCGCTCACCCGACCGCGCCGGGAGGAGGATGGATGCGACGGCTCACCCTTGCCGGTAACACAACGGTGGTCACCGGTGCCGCCAGCGGCATGGGCGCCGAGGTCGCCCGGCAGCTCTCCGCAGCCGGCGCACACCTCGCCCTGCTCGACCACAACGGCGAAGGCCTCAGCGCCGTCGCCGCCGCGCTTCCCGGCCCGGTCACCACACACGTGGTCGACCTGCGCGATGATGATGCGGTCTTCGCCGGCGCTGCGCAGATCGCCGCAGCGCATCCGCAGATCAATGCGCTGATCACCTGCGCCGGGTCGTCCATGCTCGGCTCACTGGAGCAGTTGACGATGGAGGAGATGCGCTGGCTCGTCGATGTGAATCTGTGGGGCACAGTCTCGATCACTAAGGCGCTGCTGCCCGAACTGCGCCGACAGCCGAACGCGCACATCACGCACCTCGCCAGCGTCTACGCTCTCGCCGCCCCCGCCGGCCGCATCCCGTACGCGATGAGCAAGTTCGCGGTGCGTGCGTTCTCCGAGGCCCTGCGCCACGAGCTCGAAGACACCGGGGTCACCGTCGGTGCGATCTACCCCGCTGGCGTGCGGACGGGGATCATCCTGCACGGCCGCTACGCGGCATCCATCGATCCGGCCGTCGCCGCCAGGGCGGCATCGGCGCAGGCCGCGATGTACCACACCGATCCATCGGATGCCGCGGCGCAGATCATCCGCGCGACCGAGCGCCGTCGCATCCGCACGATGGTCGGGAGGGAGGCACGCCTCATCGATGCGGTCGTGCGTGCTTCCCCCGCGCGATACTGGCGCGCGATGCGCGGACCGCTGCGTCAGGCGACCGACACGACCACCCCGACTACGGAGGGGCCCGATCGGCTGAAGCCCGGCGCCTGACGGCTGGCCGGGCCGGTCAGCCGAGTTTGTGCAGGGCGTCTTCGGCAGCGACCCACGCGAGCATCGCGCACTTCACACGGGCGACGTAGCGCGAGACGCTGCCGAGGGCGGCGGCATCGCCGAGCAGCTCCTCGTCGGGTTCGATCTTGCCGCGCGAGCGCATCGCCTCGCGGAACACGTCGATGCGCCGGGTGACTTCTGGCACCGTCATGCCCTCGACGAGTTCGGCGAACAGCGACGCCGATGCCTGCGAGATCGCGCAGCCGTGCCCCTCCCAGGCGATCGCCTCGATGCTTCCGTCGGCGGAGAGGTGCACCTGCAGGGTGATCTCATCACCGCAGGTGGGATTGAGCTGGTGCGACTGCGCCTCGACCTCGTCACGCAGCCCGAAACCGTGCGGGGCGCGGGAGTGATCGAGGATCAGCTCCTGGTACAGGCTCTGCAGATCACCGGACGCCATCAGCGCACCCCGAAGAACTCGATGGTCGCCGTGACGCCGTCGACGAGCGCGTCGACCTCGGATTCCGTCGAATACAGATAGGTGCTCGCGCGCGTCGAGGCGGTCACGCCGAGCCGGCGATGCAGCGGCTGGGCGCAGTGGTGCCCGACGCGCACGGCGATCCCCCGGTCGTCGAGGAACTGTCCCGCGTCATGGGAATGGATGCCGGGGATGTCGAAGCTCGCGAGCCCCACCCGCGGCAAGTCGATGCCCGCGCCGAGCACCCGCACGCCGTCGATCGCACTCAGCCCGTCGACGAGGCGCTGCCCGAGAGCGGCCTCATGGGCGGCGATCCGCGGCATCCCGACGTCGTGCAGATAGCGCACGGCCGCGGCGAGCGCGACCGCCTGCGACACGCGCTGGGTGCCGGCCTCGAAGCGCTGCGGCGGCGGCAAGTATTCGGCCTCAGTGGTGGTGACGGTGGTGATCATCGAGCCGCCGGTGAGGAACGGGGGCATCGCCTCGAGCAGTTCGCGGCGGCCGTAGAGTGCACCGATGCCGGTCGGCCCGAGCATCTTGTGACCGGAGAGCACGGCGAAGTCGACATCGAGCGCGCGCACGTCGAGCGGCAGATGCGGGGCCGACTGACAGGCATCCAGCAGGACGAGCGCGCCGACTCCGTGGGCGGCGGCGATCAGCTGCTCGACCGGGTTGATGACGCCGAGCACGTTGGAGACGTGCGTGACGGCGACCAGCTTCGTGCGCTCGGTGATCTGATTCTCATCGAGGCGGAGCGCACCGTCGTCGTCGAGCGGGATGACCCGCAGCGTCGCGCCGGTGCGTGCGGCGAGCTCCTGCCACGGGATGAGGTTCGCGTGGTGCTCCATCTCGGTCGTGACGATCTCATCGCCCGCGCCGAGCCGGAACCGCGCCGCCGCGCCGCCACGGCCGACGGACGCGTTCGAGAACGCGTAGGCGACGAGGTTGATCGCCTCGGTGGCATTGGAGGTCCAGACGATCTCGTCATCGTCGGCACCGACGAACCGGGCCACGGCCGTCCGGGCGTCTTCGAACACCTCGGTCGCCTCGGCCGCGAGCGTGTGGGCGCCGCGGTGCACGGCCGAGTTCAGCGTGGTGGCGAACTCTCGTTCGGCATCCAGCACGGCCAGCGGGCGCTGCGAGGTCGCCCCGGAATCGAGATAGACGAGCGGATGCCCGTTCACCTGCGTCTGCAGGATGGGGAAGTCCTCGCGGAGGCGGAGGATCTCCGCGTCCTGCAGAGGAGCACCGGGCGAGGAGGGAGTCATCCTCCCAGTTTCTCACCTGCCCCGGCATGCCGGGCCCGGGCAGTGGGACGTCATCCTCCAGTGCCGACGCGGCGCGACGAAGTCGGTACCGCAGAAGGACGCGCCGGTACCCCCGGCATCCGTAACGTCGAAGCATGATCACTGCAGAAGGACTCACGAAGAGGTTCGGAGACAAGACCGCTGTGGAGGACGTGTCGTTCACGGTCCGCCCCGGCACGGTCACCGGCTTCCTCGGCCCGAACGGCGCCGGGAAGTCGACCGCGATGCGCATGATCGTCGGCCTCGACAGCCCGACGTCGGGTCGCACCTCCATCAACGGCACCGAGTACCGGCACCTGCGCGCCCCACTCACCGAAGTCGGAGTGCTGCTGGACGCGAAGGCTGTGCACCCGGGCCGAACGGCGCGCAACCACCTGCGCGCGCTCGCCGCAACGCACGGCATCCCGCTCGCGCGCGTCGACGAGGTCATCGACCTGGCCGGCATCACGCCGGTGTCGCGCAAACGTGCGGGCAAGTTCTCGCTGGGCATGGGCCAGCGGTTGGGCATCGCCTCAGCGCTGCTCGGAGACCCGCACACCCTCATCCTCGACGAGCCGGTCAACGGTCTCGACCCGGAGGGCGTGCTGTGGGTGCGCCGGTTCGCGCGGCACGCGGCATCCGAGGGGCGCACCGTCCTGCTCTCCAGCCACCTGATGAGCGAGATGGCTCAGACCGCCGACCACGTCATCGTGATGGGCCGCGGGCGGGTGCTGGCGGATGCTCCGCTGGACGAGCTCGTCGGATCCTGGACGAGCGCGCTGGTGCGCCTGCGCGCACCGCGAGCCGCCGATCTCGCCGTCGCGGTCGCCGGGCCCGGGGTCGAAGTCATCAGCACCGGCCCGGAGACGCTCGAGATCTCCGGCATCCCGGCATCCCGCATCGGCGACATCGCCGCCGAGCGCGGACTCGCACTGCACGAACTCACCCCGGCCAGCGGATCGCTGGAAGATGCCTACCTCGCACTCACCGGCGACGCGGTCGAATACCACTCGAAGGAGATCTCATGACTACCGTCACCGCACCCCCGATGCGCACCTCTCCCCCGCCCACGGCGGCATACCGGCGCACCTTCGCCCGCGCCCTGCGCAGCGAGTGGGTCAAACTGTCCACCGTCCGATCCACCTGGTGGTCGATCGGCATCGTCGCCGTGCTCACCATCGGCACTGCAGTGTTGGTCGCGCAGGCCATGGATGCTCCCGGCTCCGAGCCCATCCAGGCCGTCGTCTCGCCCATCCAGTTCACGGTGCTGCTGGCCGGCATCCTCGGAGCGATCTCGGTGACCGGCGAGTACTCGTCGGGGATGATCCGCTCGACGCTCACGGCGAACCCCTCGCGCGGGGGTGCCCTCGCCGCCAAGGCGACCGTCGTCGCCGCCGTCCTGTTCGTGTCGTCGCTGATCATCTTCGCGGTCGCCGCGCTCGCGGTCACCCCGATCTTCGCCGGACGCGACACGCCCTTCGCCTGGGACGACCCCGCAAAATCGATCCTGCCGATTCTGGCCGCGTCGCTCTCGATGGCCGTGTTCGCTCTCATCGGCGTCGCCTTCGGCTACCTGATCCGCTCCGGAGCCGGCGCGATCGCCGCCACCGTGGGGCTGCTGTTCGTCCTGCCCATCGTCGCGAGCCTGTTCACCGGCGTCGGCGCGGGCTGGGAGTGGATCGGCGTGGTGGCCGATCACCTGCCGATGTCCGCGGCGCAGAGCGCGATCCTCCCGCAGGATGACTGGGGTCTCGGCGGTGTCGAGGCCTATACGACGCTCGCGGCATGGGTCGTCGGCGGCATGCTCGCAGCCTGGGCCGCGCTGCGCACACGTGACGCGTAGAGTCAGAGCCGTGACCGGCAGCCGCAGCGACGCTCCTCTCGATGAGGAGGCGCTGCGGCTGCCGCGTCCCCCCGGCGTCATCCGCCGGTTCTGGGCACGCCATCCGGTGCTGGCCGATGTGCTGATCGCCCTGGTCTGCCTGCTCCTCTCCGCAGCCCCGACGACAGTATTCGTCGACGACGCCGGCACTGGCCGACCGGCGGCGCAGTCGATCGTCGCGAACATCTCGCTCACCGTGCTCATCCTGCTCGCCTGCGCCCTGCTGCTGCGCCGCAGGCAGTGGCCCGTCATCGCGAGCATCGGAGCGTATGCGCTCTCGATCGGCTACCTCGTCATGCTGGAGCCGGCCGGCGGGACCGTGCTGCTCGTGACGAGCTACTCGATCGCCGTGTACCGCTCGACGCGCGCCGCCTGGATCACGCTCGGCGTCGGCATGGGAACGGTGACCGTCCTGTCCGTTCTGCTCCAGCTCATCGGCGCCACCACGTGGATGTCGGCGGTGAACGGCGTCGCAGGTCAGCTCACCCTGGCCCTGATCGGCACGCTGATCGGCGTGAACATCGGTGGCCGCAAGCGCTACATCGAGGCGGTGATCGACCGCTCGCGTCAGCTGCTGGTCGAGCGCGATCAGCAGGGGCAGATCGCCGCGGCGGCCGAGCGGGCCCGCATTGCCCGCGAGATGCACGATGTCGTCTCGCATTCGCTGACCGTGGTCGTCGCGCTGTCCGAGGGGGCGGCAGCCACCGAGGACCGGCAGCGGGCGCAGGATGCTTCGATCTCTGCCGCCGCGACCGCACGGGCCGCACTCACCGAGATGCGCTCGATGCTCGGCGTGCTGCGCGACGGAGACTCCGACGCGCCCCTGGCCCCCAGTGACCCCGTCTCGCCGCAGACCACGGTCGAGGGCGCGCAGAGCGCGGGGTATCCGGTGCGGCTGCGGATGGTCGGAGAATCGACGGCATCAGCCATCGTGCAGTTCGCGATCGGACGGATCGTGCAGGAGGGCGTGACCAACGCGATGCGGCATGCGCCACGGGCGCGGTCGATCAACGTGCTCGTCGACCACTCGGCCGATCCGATCATCGTCGAGATCGAGAACGACGGGGTGACCGGGCAGACCGGCACGACCGG
>JBQDFB010000006.1:6596-8771 GCA_052085045.1 Microbacteriaceae bacterium
CTGAGAAGATCCGGGTGCTGCTCGTCGACGACCAGGAGCTGATCCGCGTCGGGTTCCGGCTCGTGCTCGAGTCTGAGGGCGACATCGAGGTCGTCGGCGAGGCCGGTGACGGCGCCGCGGCGATCACCGCGGTGGAGCAGCTGCACCCTGATGTCGTGCTGATGGACGTGCGGATGCCGGGCACAGACGGCATCGCGGCGACCGAGGCCATCGCACGCGATGCGCCGCAGAGCCGCGTGCTCGTGCTGACGACCTTCGACCTCGACGAGTACGCGTTCGGGGCGATGGCCGCAGGCGCCGGTGGCTTTCTGCTCAAAGATGCCCAGCGGGGTGAGCTGATCTCAGCCGTTCGTGCGGTGCATCGCGGGGACGCTGTGCTGTCGCCGCGGGTGACTCGGCGGTTCCTCGAGCACCTGGGGCCGCGGCTGCGTGCCGCGCCGGACGGGCCGGATCCGACGGCATCCCTCACCGAGCGCGAACGCGACGTGTTCATCGCGATCGGGCAGGGGTTCACGAACGCCGAGATCGCCGGCGAGCTGCACCTCAGCGAATCGACCGTGAAGACCCACGTCGGCCGCGTGCTCATGAAGCTCGAGGCGCGCGACCGCATCCAGGCGGTCATCCTCGCGCACCGCCTCGGCGTCATCCCCTGACGGCGGGCGTTCTCACGGGCGGCGTGCTCAGGCGGGCGAGTCGTCCGGGTTCAGCGACTTCAGCATGTCGTCTTCGATCTCGTTGTCAGCACCCAGCTGCTCTTCGGTCGTCTCGTCGCCGCCCAGCGGCGCGCCTTCCGCGGTTTCAGCGGCCTCGTCGGCGGTGTCCTCGGGGCGACTCTCCTCAGCGGGGTCGGGGCGGTGCTCATCCATACCCCGCACGCTACGCCGTACGCCGCAGGAACGCCATCCGCGCGCGTCAGGCGGCCGTGCGTTCGTTCCGGATCAGGATGCCGGCGACGATGAACAGCAGCGCGGCGACGAACTGGGCTGCCGTCCACACCTGACCGGTGAAGCCGAACGGGAAGATCGGGTTCCAGATCACCGTGATCGCGACGAACACCACGGCCCACCACCACTGCCCGGCCTGCCACGCGAACCAGGCGACGATGAGCGCGAGGATCGGCACGAGGAACATGATGATCGTCGCGACGATGTTGTCCCCGGGGAACAGCGGAGAGACGAACAGGGCGATCGCGGCGAGGAGCCCAGGAGCAAGCGCGTTGCGCTGCATCTGCGGGGTGGGAGAGGCCATGTCTCCATCTTCCCGCACTTCCAGTTTACCGGTCGGGTGGGGGCTTGCGGCAAGGGCCCATCGAGGGCGCATACTTGTCGATCGTGCGCAGCGAGAACCGCAGATGCGTGCCGGAATCGGAGCTTTCGTGAACCACCCCGCCCTCAGCGCCTTCCACCTTTCGGACCAGCTCGCCCACAAGGCCGAGCACGACCTCATCGCCCGCGACGACGAACAGTTCGCCGCGATCGCCGCGACACTCAGCGAGAGTCTCGCCGAGGCGTCCGCTCGCCTCGACCGTCTGCTCGCCGCGTCTCACGGTGTCGGCGGCGCCGCCGTCGAACGCGACCTCGAGATCCACCGGCTGAACGCACGGCTGACGATGCTGCGCCGCTACGGCATCGACATGTGCCTCGGACGCATGGTGACCGAAACCGGCGAGCACCTCTACATCGGCCGCCTCGGCCTCACCGGCAGTGACGGACGCCAGCTGCTCGTCGACTGGCGCGCCCCCGCGGCCGAGCCGTTCTTCGGCGCGACCCTCGCAGACCCGATGGGCCTGATCAGCCGCCGCCGCTACCGCTGGGCGAACGGACACGTCAGCGACTACTGGGACGAGGCGTTCACCACCGAAGCGCTCGCCGCCGGCGGTGCGCTCGATGACCAGTCGTCGTTCATCGCCAGTCTCGGCACGTCGCGCTCCACGCGCATGCGGGATGTGCTGGCGACGATCCAGGCCGATCAGGATGCCATCATCCGCGCCGGTTCGGAGGGCGCACTCGTCGTCGACGGAGGGCCGGGCACCGGCAAGACCGTCGTCGCCCTGCACCGCGCGGCATATCTGCTGTACTCCGACGCGCGCATCTCGCGCGGCAGCGGCGGCGGGGTACTCGTCGTCGGCCCCTCGCAGCCCTACCTCGCCTACGTCGACGATGTGCTGCCGAGCCT
>JBQDFB010000006.1:8871-14184 GCA_052085045.1 Microbacteriaceae bacterium
CTCTACGAGCGACCGCCCGAGCGCGCCACGGTCGTCGAGACGCCGTGGTTCGATCTGCGCGTACGCGACATCGATTGGGAAGAGGCGTTCGACATCGACACCGGTACCGCGCACAACGAGGCGCGCGACGAGATCTGGGAGGCGCTGGTCGACATGGTCGCCGACCGGTTCGCCGAGCAGATCCCCCGCGCGCAGTTGAGTCGGGCGCTCGGCCAGAGCGAAGCGCTCACGCAGACCTTCAACCGCGCCTGGCCGCTGCTGGATCCTGCCGGGCTCGTCGCCGCCCTCTGGGGCAACCCCGGATTCCTGCGTCGCTGCGCGCCCTGGCTCACCGACGACGAGGTGCGGATGCTGCAGCGCGAGGACGCCGCGGCGTGGACAGCATCCGACCTGCCGCTGCTGGATGCCGCCCGCCGGGCGATCGGCGATCCGGATGCCGGGCGGATCCGCCGCGAGCGCGAGCGCCAGAGGGCAGCCGAGCGCGCGTACCGGGAGAACGTCGCGGACTCTCTGATGGAGGCCGCCGACGACGACCTGGGACTGATGTCGATGCTCCGCGGCGACGACGTGCTGAACAGCCTCGACGATGACGACGCGCTGCCGAGGTTCAGCCACGATGCGCTCGCCGGGCCGTTCGCGCACATCATCGTCGACGAGGCGCAGGAGCTGACGGATGCCGAATGGCGGATGCTGCTCAGCCGCTGCCCGTCGCGCAGCTTCACCGTCGTCGGCGACCGCGCGCAGGCCCGGCACGGCTTCACGCAGACGTGGGAGGAGCGCCTGGCCGATGCCGGCCTGCGCGACATCCGGCTCGCATCGCTCACGGTGAACTACCGCACGCCGGAGGAGATCATGCGCGAGGCCGAGCCGGTGATCCGCGCGGCCCTCCCCGATGCGAATGTGCCGACGTCGGTGCGCTCCAGCGGCGTCCCGGTGCGACATGCTCCGCTCGCCGAGCGCGACGCGATCATCGAGGCCTGGCTCGCCGAGAATGACGAGGGCACCGGGGTGGTGATCGGCGATGAGACGTTCACGGCGCTCGACCGCGTGCGTGCGCTGACTCCGGAGACGGCGAAGGGCCTCGAGTTCGACCTGGTCGTGCTCGTCGAACCCGAGTCCTTCGGGGCTGGCGTCGAGGCTGTGGTGGATCGGTACGTGGCGATGACGAGATCGACGCGCGAACTCGTCATCCTCGACTGATCGCCGTCACCACACGCGAGTGCGTCACCGACGCGGCGGGTAGTGCGGAATGTGCGTCGGCCGGGTCGAACGGGGCAACGCCATCGCATCGGCGACCGCGGCGTCCAGTTCGGCGAGCAGCTCGTCGAGGTCGCGGTAGCGCGAGCGGGTCGGACAGGGACTGCGCAGCCAGAGCACGTCGTATGTCCCCGTCTCATTCCTGTCGACGTAGGCCACCAGGCGCGCGGCATCCGATTCGGCGACCGCGCCGTCGCAGATCCGCCACGCGGCGCGGGTGATCGGGATCACTTCCCAGACGGATGCTGGTCGCGGGGTCTCGGGGACTGTCACGGTCATAGCGCCTTCCCCCCGGTCACCGCGGTCGGGAACCGATCGTCATGATGCGCATGTCGGGGGTCTGCGGCGCTCTCGGCATGGTGATGGCTCCTCTGCGATCGATGTGTGCACCACCCTCAGCCCGCGCGGCCCCGAAGCCCAGGGGGTTGACATCGGATGCCGGATGAACTTTTGTCAACCGGGTGGAGCCACGGCCGCGACAGCGCAGACTGGCACCAGCCGATGGAAGGAGTCGCCGTGAGCGAAGTGACGATCCTGGCCCCGTCTCCGACGCTGACCGTGACGGTCGAGGACCACCCGCAGGGGTCCGAGATCCACGTGCATGCCGGCGGACAGGGTGTGTGGCAGGCGCGGATGCTGCGCCGGCTGCAGGTGCCCGTGACGATGTGCTGCATTCTCACCGGCGAGGTGGGCAGAGTCCTGCATCATCTGCTGGAGGATGAGGACCTCTCGGTGCAGGCGCTCAAGCGCGACGGGCGCGGCTCAGCCTATGTGCACGATCGTCGCGGCGGCGAGCGCATCGTCATCGACGAAGAGGTCGGCGATGCGATCGGTCGGCACGACCTCGACGATCTCTACACCGCCATGCTGCGCAGCAGCGAGCCCTCATCTGTGGTGCTGCTCAGCGGCCCAGCCGGTGGGCAGACGATGCCCGCCGACTTCTATCGCCGTCTCACGACCGATCTGCGGGCGGCAGGGAAGACCGTGGTGGCCGATCTCTCCGGCGAGCGGATGCGCGCGGTCGTCGAGGGCGGCGTGCATCTTCTGAAGATGAGTCACGAGGAGCTGAAGGCCGACGGCCTCATCGGCGAAAGCGCAGACGACGAGATCATCTCGGCGATGCGTCGGTTGCGTGCGGACGGCGCCCGCGCGGTGGTCGTGACCCGCGCGGGGGATCCGCTGCTGCTGGCCGATGACGCAGGCGTCATCGCGGTGACGCCGCCGCCGTTCGAGGAGATCGAGACCCGCGGCGCCGGCGACTCCCTCACGGCGGGTGTCGTCGCCGCTCTCACGCGGGGTGAGAATCTGCGCCAGGCGATCACGCTGGGGGCAGCGGCGGGTGCCCTCAACGTCACCCGGCACGGCCTCGGCACCGGAGATGCCGACGTGATCGAGAGCCTGCGCGAGAAGGTCGCGGTCCGCGACGTGCCCGCCCGGGCGGCTGACGGCGGCGGGTCGGAGGGCAGAATCAGTCCGGACGGCCTCGCCTCGCTCGCAGATCCGGAGCAGAAACCATGACCCGCGCGCTCATCACCAACGACGACGGCATCGACGCGCCGGGGCTGAGCGCTCTCGCAGCCGCCGCAGCCGGCGCCGGACTCGACGTCACCGTCGCGGCACCGGCCGTGCAGTCGAGCGGATCGAGCGCCTCAATCATGGCGAGCGAGTCCGACGGACGCATCCGCGTCGAGCGGCGCGCGCTGGAGGCGCTGCCCGAGGTGCACGCCTTCGCCGTCCACGGCGGGCCGGGACTGATCGCCATGATCGCAGCCCGCGGCGCGTTCGAGACACCGCCCGACCTCGTGCTCTCGGGCGTCAACCACGGCGCCAACGTCGGCCGGGCCATCCTGCACTCCGGCACGGTCGGCGCCGCGCTTACCGGTGCGCTGAACGGAGCGCGGGCGATGGCCGTTTCCCTCGACGTCGGGATGAATCCCGAAGAGTTCCACTGGGACACCGCCGCCCGTGCGGCGATCGAGCTGCTTCCCGTGCTGTCGGCGCAGCCGCGCGGCACCGCCCTGAACGTCAACACGCCCAACCGCGTCGATTCCCGCGGCCTCCGGCAGTGCACGCTCGCACCGTTCGGCATCGTGCACACGACGGTCGCCGAGAGCGACGAGAGCTATGTGCAGCTCACGGTCGAAGAGCTTCCGAACATTCCCACCGACGAGAGCGACGCGGCGTGCCTGGCGGAGGGATGGACGACAGTGACGGGGATCGACTCGGTCGTCGAGCGCCGGTTCGACCTGACCCGGATCAGCTGAACGGGGGAACGGTCACCTCGGCGGTGCCCGGGGCGTCATCGTTGTCGGCCGGCTCCGGCACGAGGTAGAGGCCGGCCGGAGAGTTCGCCGTGAAGGCGAGTGCGTCGACCCATGCGCGGTTGATCTTGGGCTGACGTCCGCCGTAGTACTTGTAGACGATCGAGCTTCCCGGGTGCACCCACACGGTCGTGCGGCCGCCGCCGACGCTGGCGTCCTCACGCCAACTGAAGGAGAAGGGTTCACCGCGGCGCAGCTTCGCGCTGATGACGAGCTGCAGGTGGGTCAGCGCGCGGTCTTCGATCTCGACCTTCACGCCCCCCTCGTAGATGAACTTGCCCATGCTCCGTAGCGTAGCCGCACGGCGAGAAGTTCCATGGATCGTGGCGAACCGGGAATCTTGGCGGGTCGTCGCCGCCTCGTCAACCCCCTCTTGCGTCGGCCGCGGCCTGCCATAGCGTGGGCGCATGGATCGAGGAGGAGTGCGATATGAACTCTCACGACAAAGGCCACGCACCCGAGGCCACGACGACCCATGCCGAGTGGGGAGCCGGAAACCCGCATCTGAAGATCAGCCGCGACGATGACCGATCGGTCTTCGAGTTGACGATGGATACGGTGCGCATCGGCGCTGCAGAGGGCAACGAGCTGCGCCTGCCCGACACCGACCCGGTGCACGCTGAGATCAGGCACGACGACCAGGACGAGTACGTGCTGACGCTGCACGGCGAGGGCGAGATGAACGCCGTGCCCGACACCGCCGAGACCGGTGCCGGAGGACGAACCGAGATCCTCCGCACCGGAGCGCACTTCACGGCCGGTCCGTGGACGCTCGTGTTCGGCCGCGAGGAGTTCGCCGACCACGGACGGCCCTATGGCGGCCGCACCGGCGGCGAGCTCTCGGATCAGCCCGCGCAACCGGCACGCCCGGATTACTCGGCGGGCTTCCGCCGTGATTCCGATGACGCCCGCTCTCCGCAGGGCGAAGGCGACGAAGTCAAAGACGGCTGACGTCGCACACCAACCGCACTCGAAGGGACTCTTGAAGGGACGAGGACCATGACCATCACGCGCGACATCATGACCGCTGCACCCCGCTGCATCGGAGAGAACGACGCGCTCAGCATCGCAGCATCCGTCATGTCGGAACTCGATGTCGGAGCGCTGCCGATCTGCGGCGAGGATCGAAAACTCAAGGGCATGCTGACCGACCGCGACATCATCGTCAAAGCGGTGGCGTACGGGTTCGACCCCGAGACCACACCGACACGGATGCTGGCCGCCGGCCCCCCGATCACGGTCGAGGCGACCGACGACATCACGGTCGCACTCGAGCGGATGCGCGAACATCAGGTCCGGCGCCTGCCCGTGCTTGAGGACCACCTGCTCGTCGGCATCGTCACCCAGGCCGATATCGCTCTGGCGCTGGCCCCCGACGCGACCGGCACCACCGTCGAGAGCATCTCCCAGCCCGAGGCGTCGTGACACGACGAGCCGAACCGACGAGAAGAAGGAGAAGATCATGCCCCGTGGTGCGAACTCACGATTGAAGGATCCCGAACTCTACGAGGAGCTGCGCGATGACGGCGCCTCCAAGGAGAAGGCCGCCCGGATCTCGAACGCCACCGGCGGCACGAAGAAGGGTCGCTCCGAGGTCGGCCGGCGCGGCGGCAGATCAGGCGATTACGAGGACTGGACGGTCGACGAACTGCGCAAGCGCGCCAAGGAACTCGACATCACCGGGTACTCCGGCAAGCGCAAGGCCGAGCTGATCTCGATGCTCCGCGACCACTGA
>JBQDFB010000006.1:14284-71023 GCA_052085045.1 Microbacteriaceae bacterium
CGGGTACTCCGGCAAGCGCAAGGCCGAGCTGATCTCGATGCTCCGCGACCACTGACGCAACCCTCACTTCCGGGTCTTCGGCTCCACCACCGGCAGGGGGCCGGTGACGCTGAGTTCGTCGAGCCAGCTCTGGATGCCCGTGACCTCGGGCAGTCGGTCGCGGGTGAAGACCGGGTCCCGGCCCTCACGACGCTGCTGCATGTAGTCGCGCAGCAGTTTGAATGCGACGCCGGAGAGCAGGCCGATGGCGATGAGGTTCACGAGCGCCATGATGCCCATAATGCCGTCGGCGGTGTTCCAGATCAGGTCGGCGGAGGCGACCGAGCCGACGAGAATGATCAGCACGACGAGGGTCCGGTAGCTCAGCAGCACCGTGCGGTTCGTGGTGATGAACTCGATGTTCGACTGACCGTAGTAGTAGTTGCCGAGGATCGAACTGAACGCCAGCAGGAAGATGATGACGCTCAGAAGAACGTTCGACCACTCCCCCAGGTTCGAGACGATCGCGTGCTGCGTCAGCCCGATGCCCTGTGTCGCATTCGCCAGGTCGGGTGTCGAGACGAGGATGATGAAGGCGGTGATCGAGCACACCAGGAACGTGTCGAAGTAGACGCCGAGGGTCTGCACGAGCCCCTGCTTGACCGGGTGCGTGACGGCGGCGCTGGCCCCCGCGTTCGGCGCGGAACCGAGACCGGCCTCGTTCGAGAACATGCCGCGCTTGACGCCGTTCATGATGATGACGCCGATCGTCGCGCCCACGACCTCGTTGAATCCGAAGGCCTGCGTGTAGATGGAGGCGAAGACGCTCGGGAGCGCGTCGATGTTCATTCCGACGATGACCAGTCCGAGCAGCAGGTAGCACAGGGCCATCGCCGGGACCACGGCCTGGGTCACGCTCGCGATGCGGCGAAGACCGCCGAACACCACCAACGCCGTGAGGATCGCCAGGGCGATGCCGACCACCCACGGAATCCATCCCACTTCGCCGCCGAAGCTCGACGAGATGGTCGCGCTGATCGTGTTGGCCTGCAGCGAGCTGAATGCGAACGGGAAGCAGACGATGAGGATGACGGCGAAGACGATGCCCATCCAGCGCGCCTTGAGCCCGTGCTGCATGTAATACGCGGGGCCCCCGCGGAAGCCGTCCTTGTCGCGCACCTTGTACAGCTGACCGAGGGTCGACTCGATGAAGCTCGACGCTCCGCCGACGAAAGCCATGGTCCACATCCAGAAGACCGCCCCCGGGCCACCGATCGCGATGGCCGTGCCGACGCCGGCGATGTTTCCGACCCCGACTCTGGATGCCGCGGAGATCGTGAACGCCTGGAACGCCGAGACCGACTGCGGTTCGCCGTGCTCGTCACGCGGAGTCCGGTTGGTGAGCGTGCGGAACATCTCAGGGATGAGCCGGAACTGCACGACACCGGAGCGGATCGTGAAGTACAGGCCCAATAGGACGAGGACCGGAAGGACGATCCAGGTCCAGAGAAGGTCTCCGCCCGACAGCACGAATTCATTGATGGCATCCATGCGCGTCAGTATGTCCGACGGCGCAGGTCACGTCCATAGATCCGGGCGAACCGGCATCCGCTCACCTGCGGGGCAGCACCGTCAGTACCCGCTGGACGTGATCGCGGAACTCCTCTGCTGCGCGATGGCGGTGCCGATCACGCCGATGGATGCTCCGATCACAGCCGTCGGCATAGTCCTGGCTGTACAGCGGCAGATCGCCGATCGGGATCTCAGTGAATTCGAGGTCATCGGGTGCGACGCGGATCAGCGCCTTCGAATCGTCCGCAGCAGCGTGGGATCGGAGTGAGAGATGGCGAATCAGTTCTGAGGCTCGAGCACCTCATCGACCAGCGCGATACCGCCGGTCGAGTTGGCGGTGTGCATGAGGTCTTCGATCCACTGCGGGTTCAGTTGCGCGGCCTCGGCATCATCGAAAACGAACCGCAGCGGAATCGACGGGTGTAGCCAGATCGTAGAGCGGCCGACGGCATCGCCGTCAGCGTGCCGCCAGGAGAGCGTGAACGATTCCTGACGACGGAGCTTCATCGCGATGACGACCTTGAGGTGCGCGAGCGCACGGTCCTCGATGTGGATCGTGTCCTCTGACCCGCCGTACTGAATCCAGCCCATACGCTGACCGTAGCGCATGGCAGGGGCTGTCCTGTCGTCGTCTCAAGTCAGACTGTTCGCCAGTCGTGCGCCGTGATGGCGTTTCCGGCCTGCGGGCCCAGCTGCAGCATGCCGCCGTCGATGACCACGGAGGTGCCGGAGATGTACGCGGCCTCCGGTGAGGCCAGGAACGCGATGAGTGCGGCGACCTCGCGGGCATCTCCCGGGCGTCCGAGCGGGATGCCCGGGCGATCCACCTGTCGCGGGTCGATGTCGGTCTGACCCGACATCGTCGTTGCGATCGCGCCAGGTGCAACGCTGACCGCGCTGATCCCCTGTGACCCGAGTTCGAGGGCGAGGTTCTTCATGAGTCCGTCGAGACCGTGCTTGGCGGCGTCGTAGGCGCTCGAGCCGACCATCGGCTGATGGGCATGCACACTCGTCACTGCGATCAGCCGACCACCGGTACCTGCGGCGACCATCGTGCGCGCAGCGCGCTGCAGGCCCACGAAGGCCCCCGTCAGGTCGGTGTCGAAGACACGGTGCCACTCCTCGAGCGACATCTCGAGGAACGGCGTGTGCGTGCCGACGCCGGCATTGTTGACGAAGACGTCGAGGCCGCCGAGCTCATCGATCATCGCATCGATGACGTCGCCGCAAGCCGGAATGTCGGTCACATCAAGGTGAGTGACGACGGCTCTCGAGCCGTGGCTGCGCACCTCGGCAGCGGTCTCCTCCGCGCCCTCTCGGTCGGTGTGCCAGGTGACGGCGACGTCATGACCTGCCGCGGCAAGGGCAACTGCCGTCGCACGGCCGATGCCCGAGTCCGATCCCGTCACGATCGCCCGACGATGCTGGTGATCAGCTCTCATCGCGCCCCTCGGTCTCGTCAGCCCAGCGCAGCACCGCCACCGGGTCGCGAACGGGGCGGTCTTCCCTGGGGGCATCGTCAGCGGTGGGCTCATCGTCCTCGATCAACACCCGCGCATCGGTGAGTACGGCGGCCCGTGCCAACGCCTCGGCCGCCGGTGCCGTGGTGACGACACCTGCGCCCAGACTCTCCGACTCGGCGGCGGCGACCCACGGCGCCGCATCGAGTGCGAGGAGCGTGCGCTCGTCGTCGAGCATCCGGCCGTCCAGCAGAAGCGTCTCCACGCGGGCCTGTTGCAGAGCCGCGGTAACCTCGGCGATGCCCTGCGCGCCGCCGCTGCCGCTGTCGGCCGCGGCGCGGTCGTGCAGTTCGCCGATGACAGAGCGCTCCCGCTCGACGATGGCCTGAGTGATCGCCGCGTCGAGCCCCGTCGAATCCGCGCCGTCCGCGCGCGTATGCGCATCGACCTCGACGATGAGTTCGCGCTCCGTGTCGGTCAGCGCGTCGGTCAGCAGCTGTCGTGCGCGCACGTCGCCGGAGAGGGCGACGAACGCCGGATGCTCCTGTCTGATGAAATCGCTGACCGAAGCGGCGACCTCGTCTTGATTCTTCTTCCAGGTGTTCTCGGCGTACCGCTGATAAGCGGCGTGCGACCATCCGCCCGCCTGAACCTTCGTGATCCCGTCCGTGTCACCCTCGATCTCGGCATCCGCATCGCTGCGTCCGCGTTCGGACGTCTCCAGATGGATGTCCGCGCCGTCACGGCTCGTCTCCACGACGAGGTAGCGCGTCGCAGCGCCGAGATGGCGCAGCAGCGGAAGCAGCGTCGGCACCGCTGCGTGGTCGAGCCGCTCGGGACCGATCCGTGCTCCGACGAAACCCTGATCAAGTTCCACGCGCCCGGCAGAAACCAGTACGACTCGGGCCGATGGGCTCGGCAGACCGTTGCGCGCGGCGAGCACCGACTCAATTGCTGCGGCATCGTCAGCCGGCGCGCCAGCCTCTTCCAGCCGTTCGCGCACAGAGCGGCGAAGCGCCTCCTCTTCGACCTGCGGAAGCACGCTCGGCCCGTCGACATACGCACTGCTCCATGGGCCGGGGCGACTGAGCAGTTTCACCAAACGGGGGTCACTCATCGTCGCTCCTTCCCTCGCTGGCCGTGGTGTTGCCTCGCTGAGATTCAGACATGATCGTCTCCTCCTCGCTCGTCGCTCATAGGAGCAGTCTCATCCCCCGGACCGATTCATCATCGGGGGTTGACATCGCCGGGCCACCCGGTGAGATGATCCGGTTGCATCTGACATTGGGAGTCGAGAGGTCTACGGTTCAGTAATGGGAACTCTCTTCTACGACAGCTCCGCGAACCCGATCAATATCGAGGATCGGGCTCTCGCGCATCTGAAGGTCGTCATCGCGACCCGGCTCCGCCGGCACGAGAGCTTCACGTTGTCGTGGGAGCATCCTGACGGTGAGCCCGGCGGCCGCTCGACGATATGGCTGCACCCGTCGATCCCGCTGCGCTTCGTGTTCGACGATCCAGAGCCCCCCGATCTCAACGCCCACTGGATCGAGACTCTGATGAACTCTGTGAGCTCGACGGGTGGCATCCTCCTCGTCGACGAGATGATCGAACAGGACGAGTAGTCCGTCGACTCACCCTCCGGACGGGTTGTCCACCGGCATGCCGTCTTCGTCCGTCGTCTCGGGCAGGCCGTCCGACCGTCGAGGCCGCTCACCGACGACAGCTACACCGTCATCCGGGCCGCCACCGTCTGTGCTCACGCCCGTCGGCTCCGCTTCTTCGACGGTGTGCCGAGAGCTGTGCTGTCGCGCGAAGTCGAGCCCGGCGGCGACGGCCTCCTCCCTGCTCGCGAAACTCAGCGAGAGTTCGTTCGCCCCCTCGACCTCGTTGACCCACTGGCCCTGTTTATTCCTGGTGACAACATCCAGATGCGACAAGATCCCACCTCCCGGTTGGCGTCGTTCTCGTTCGCGATGAGCGCCGTGATGGTCACTCGTCGCGCTCCGTTTTGGTGCCGGTGCCGGCTGCTTCGTTCAGCTTCATGGCCATTTCAGGATCCCTTCTCTTCTCTCTTCGACTCACCCGCGAAGGTCCAGTCCGCGACGGCAGGAATGTCGACGCCGTGCTCACGGGTGTAGCGACGAGCGTCCTCGCGGGCCGTCTCGAACCCGGCGCGGACACCCGCAGCCCGCTCGGCGAGACCGGGCACCCGGTCGATGGCGTCGATCGCGAGTCGATAGCGGTCGATGTCGTTGAGCATGAGCATGTCGAACGGGGTCGTGGTCGTGCCGCGCTCCTTGTAGCCGTGCACGTGCAGGTTCTCGTGCCCGGCACGCTTGTATGTGAGGCGGTGGATCAGCGACGGATAGCCGTGGTAGGCGAACACGACGGGGCGGTCGGTCGTGAACAGCGCATCGAAGGCGGCATCCTCGAGTCCCTCGGGATGCTGATCCGGCGACTGCAGCGTCGCAAGATCGACGACGTTCACAACGCGGGTCGACAGATCAGGGATGCTGTCGCGCAGCAGCTCCGCGGCGGCGATGACCTCTTGCGTGGGCACGTCACCGGCGGCAGCCAGCACGACGTCCGGGGTCTCGGCGGCGCGTGAATCTCCTGCCCAGGGCAACTCGCCGATTCCGCGCAGCACATGCTCGCGGGCCTGATCGAGGTTCAGCCACTGCGGTGCGGGCTTCTTGCCAGCGACGACGACGTTGATTCGGTCGGTGGCATCGAGACACTGCGCCATTGTGACCAGCAGCGTGTTCGCATCGAAGGGCAGGAACACGCGCACGATGTCGACGCTCTTGTTCAGCACATGATCGATGAAGCCCGGGTCCTGGTGGGTGAAGCCGTTGTGGTCCTGCTGCCAGACGTGGCTCGACAGCAGATAGGTGAATGCGGGCAGCGGCTCGCGCCACGCGACGCCCGCACTCGCCTCGAGCCATTTCGCGTGCTGGTTGAACATCGAGTCGACGATATGGATGAACGCCTCGTACGAGGTGAAGACGCCGTGCCGTCCGGTGAGCGTGTAGCCCTCCAGCAGCCCCTGGCACAGGTGCTCACTGAGCACTTCCATGACGCGTCCGTGCGGGGCGAGGTGTTCATCGACCGGTTCGACACCGGCGTCCCACTGCTTCTCGGTCGCATCGAAGACGGCAGGTGCCAGGCGGTTCGACTCGAGCTCGTCCGGGCTGAAGATGCGGAAAGTCTCGGGGTTGCGGCCGATGACGTCGGCGAACCAGCCGCCGAGGACCTTCGTCGCTCCGGCATCCGATCCTCCAGGAGAGTCGACCGGCACGGCGTGGTCGTCGAGACCGGGCAGCTCCAGCTTGCGGCGGATCACTCCCCCGTTCGCCTGCGGGATCGCACTCATCCGCCGAGCGCCCTGCGGCCCCCATCCAGCCGTTGTCTCGCGCGGCGTTCCGGAGGCGTCGAACAGCTCCTCCGGTCGGTACGAGCGCAGCCAGTCCGCCAGCATCCGCAGATGTTCCTCGTCGCCCCGCACATCGCCGAGGGGAACCTGATGCGAGCGCCAGGTGCCCTCCACCGGCTCGCCGTCGACCTCGTCCGGGCCGCTCCATCCCTTCGGGGAGCGCAGCACGATCATCGGCCACGGCCATCGCTCACCGTCGACGGCGGCGGCACGCACGTCCGCGATGCCGTCGAACGCACGATCGAGCGCGATGGCGAACCGCTCATGCGCTGCCGTATGCGGCTCCGATGCTTCGACCGTGACGAAGATCGGATCGTAGCCGTATCCGGTCATCAGCGCCGCCAGTTCCTGCTCCGGGATCCGTGCGAGCACTGTCGGGTTGGCGATCTTCCAACCGTTCAGGTGCAGGATCGGCAGCACCATGCCGTCGCGGCGCGAATCGAGAAACCTGTTGCCGTGCCATGCGGTGGCCAGCGGCCCGGTCTCCGCTTCGCCGTCGCCGACGACGCAGACGACGGTGAGGTCAGGGTCGTCGAGGGCCGCGCCGAACGCGTGCGCAAGCGAGTACCCGAGTTCGCCGCCCTCCTGAATGGACCCGGGTGTTTCCGGGGCGGTATGGCTGGGCACGCCACCCGGGTACGAGAACTGCTGGAAGAGCCGGCGCATGCCGTCGGCGTCTCGCGGCACGTCGGCGTTGAGCTCCGAATAGCTGCCGTCCAGCCAGGCGTTCGCGTTCATCGCTGGGCCGCCGTGGCCTGGTCCGGCGATGAACAGCACGGACTCATCCCGCTCCACGATGACACGGTTCAGGTGTGCGTAGACGAAGTTCAGCCCCGGTACGGTGCCGAAGTGGCCCAGCAGACGCGGCTTGACGTCGGCGGCCGAGAGCGGACGTTCGAGCATCGCGTCATCCTGCAGATAGATCTGCCCGACGCCCAGATAGTTCGCCGCGCGCCACCAGTGGTCGATCCGGTCGAGGGATTCCTGGTTCACAGCCATGACCCCCTCGATACGCACGCGCGCGGGCGCTGTCAAGGGGGCTGACAGACGCGCTTCAGAGCTCGGTGGGCGGTGCCGACTCCGTCTCGGACGACTCGGGGTGCCGCACGAGATTGACGATGGCGGCGATCAGACCGCCCCACACGGTGACCATGGCGATGATCATGAAGATGATCGCTGGCATTGTCATGCCCCCGCTCCCTTCGTCGTCCGGATCGTTCCGGTCTCGGCATCCGGTTCGTAGCTCTCATTGGTGAGGAAATCGTCGTACTCCGGATCGTCCTTCGCGTGCGAGCGGCCGCTCCAGGGGATGAGCGAGAGCGCCACGGCGAGGATCACGAGCCCGATCACCATGCCCCAACCGAAGATCGACAGGAACCAGCCGGGGTACTCCCCGTACGGGGTGTTGATCTTCGTGATCAACTCGCTGATGAGCAGGTAGCCGAGCACGACGGGTGCGAGCACGCCCACCAGGAGCTTCCAGATCAGACCGACGCGGAAGCTCGAGCGGCGGTTGAGGTGCTCCTGCAGCACCGGCAGCTTATGCAGCATCCAGGCCACGACGATCACGGCGACGAGCGCGACGGCCATGATGCCGAAGGCGTTGACGAAGGCATCCGCCGTATCGAGCACGGCGAGCGCCGTCGTCGTCGAGAAGAACGCCATCGAGATGACACCCAGCGGGATCGTCACGATGAGGGTGGCGCGTACGCGACCCCAGCCGAGCTTGTCCTGGATGGCTGCGACGATCACTTCGAGAATGGAGATCATCGAGGTGAGACCCGCGAAAGTCAGGGCCCCGAAGAAGAGGACGCCGATGATCGGTCCGCCGGCGGCCTGCGAGACGATCGTCGGGAAGGCCACGAAGGCGAGGCCGATGCCGTCGGATGCCACATCGATGACGTCGACGGCCTGCGCCTGCGCCATGAATCCGAGGGCTGCGAACACCCCGATGCCGGCGAGGATCTCGAAACCGGAGTTCGCGAAGCCGACCACGAGGCCCGAGCCGGTGAGGTCGGTCTTGCGCTTCAGATACGACGAATAGGTCACCATGATGCCGAAGGCCACCGACAGGGAGAAGAAGATGTGCCCGTAGGCCGCGGCCCACACGCCGGGATCGGCGAGGGCCGCCCAGTTCGGGGTGAAGAAGGCGTTCAGTCCGTCCATCGCACCGGGGAGGAACAGTGCCTGGACGACGAGCACGATGAACATCAGCGTCAGCAGCGGCAGGAGCACCATGTTGACCGCGCCGATGCCGCGCTTCACTCCCAGCCCCATGATCACGATGGTCACGACCCAGACGATCAGCAGCGGGATGCCGACCTGCGGGACGAACTCCATCGAAAGGCCGCCGCTGGCGACGTCGCCCATCTGCAGGAACTCGCTGAAGAAGAAGTCCTCCTCGTTGCCGGCGCCCCACGTCAGCTGCGCAGAGAACCAGGTGTACATGGCGGCCCAGGCGACGATCACGGCGTAGTAGACCGCGATGATCACGCAGATGAGCACCTGCCACCAGCCGAGCGGTTCGGCGGCGCGGTGCATGCGCCGGAACGCGAGGGGTGCGGAACCGCGGAAGCGGTGGCCGATCGCGTAGTCGAAGAACAGCAGGGGGATGCCGGCGGTCAGCAGCGCGCACAGGTACGGGACGAGGAAGGCGCCGCCGCCGCCCTCGTAGGCGACATACGGGAATCGCCAGATGTTTCCGAGTCCGACGGCCGAGCCGATGGCCGAGAGGATGAAGACGTTGCGTGACCCGAAGGCCTCACGTTTGGTGGTGCGCGTCCGTGCCGTGCTCATGCGCCGACCATACCGGAAACTGCCCCTATACTGGGCCTGGTTCTCAGGGGGAGTAAGGCATGCGGGGAGGCGCTACGGCGTGGGGCACGGCTGTGCTTCTTGCTGCCCTGCTGTCGCTGAGCGGATGCGCCACCTCCGCGGATGACGCGCCTTCCGGGCCCCGTGCGATCGCGACCGCCACGATCCCGCCACCGCCACCGCCGAACGACCTCGGTGAGGAGCGGATCACGCAGATCGCCACCGTCGACTGCGCGGAGGTCATCACCGAGGACGACGTGCGGATGCTGATGCAGACGCAGGCGGATGCCGTCGATTTCCTCGCATCCACGCAGCAGTGCGGCGACATTCCGCAGGTGCTGGAGGCCGGCGCAACTGCCCCCGCGTTCATCTCTCCGCTGCAGTACGTCGATGCGCCGTGCTCGGCCGGCACGCTGTTCACTGTCTGGGCACACTATGACGACGATCTGATCTTCGGCAGCCCCACCATCCCGCAGGCTCTCGACGACGGTCAGTGCGTGCGGAACCTGTACCTGACGGGTTCGGATGCCGGCATGGGCCTGGACTACGGATACGGCCGCGAAGACGGACTGCGCGACGCGTATGACGTACTGCTGGGCGGTCCTCTCGAGTGGAACGAGCGGTCGGTCACGCTCGTCGATGGGATCACCTTGACCATCAGCCGCCCGGTCGGTGAACCGCGGGTGACGCTGTTCTTCCTGCGCTTGCCCGACGGTGGGCTGAAGGGCGGAGGTTTCCCTGCGACGGGCAACCAGAGCCTTCCGCAGCTACTCGCCGGGAAGATCAGCGAGCTGCACATGATCGATTCCGGCGACCCGGTTTCGCTCGAAGGCATCAGCGCGACCATCGTGGAGCTGTACAACGCCTACCAGCCGACGAGTGTGCTCGCGCATCTGCCCGGAAGCGCTGTAGGGACCCGAGGCGACCACCCGGACCACCAGGTCACCGGCGACATCGTCATGGGAGCGACCGATGACGGCCTGCTCGATCCCGACCGGGTCGTCTACGCGCAGGGATACCCGAGCGCGGAGCGGGAGCAGAGCCTCGACGGCGACGTGCTGTATCGCAAGCTCGATGCGTTTGCGGCCTACGCCGCCCACGACTCGGTGATCAACTGCTCGACGGCGGACACCTGCCTGCACGTCCGCAAGTTCGGGAAGTGGCTCGCGCGGCAATATCTGGTGCCGCACGCGGAGCTCGTCCGGCCGTAGGGCGCGCGTGGGCCACGTCGTCGCCATGCGAGAGGGATTCGGACGGTTGTGAGCGTTCAGAACCGACACGAAGCTTCTAGCCCGGCGGCCGCGAGGGCAGCATCGACATGCAGAGCCGTCGTGGGGAACACCGGCACCGACGCGTCTCCGGCTGAGATCAGCAGTTCGATCTCGGTGCATCCGAGAATGATGCCCTCGGCTCCCCGCGTCACAAGCCGATCGATGACCTGGCGGTAGAGCGCGCGAGAATCAGAGCTGATGACGCCATGCACGAGCTCGTCGAAGATCACCGCATGCACCCCCGCTCGGTCTTCGGCATCGGGAACGAGCACCTCGATCCCCCGCGATTCCAATCGCTCGCGATAGAACGGACGCTCCATCGTGAACGCCGTGCCGAGCAGGCCCACCGTGCGGAGCCCGGCGCTGTTCACGGCATCCGCCGTCGCCTCGGCGATGTGCAGGAACGGGATGCTGACGGCATCCGTGATCCGGTCGGCCACCAGATGCATCGTGTTGGTGCACAGCACGATCAGGTCTGCCCCCGCGAGTTCCAGGCGACGGGCGTGCTCCGCGAGCAACGAACCAGCGACATCCCAGTCATCTGCCGCCTGCAACGCTTCGATCTCGGCGAAGTCGAGCGAATCGAGAACGATAGGCGCCGAATGATGACCGCCCAGCTGGGCGCGCACGCGCTCGTTCGCCAGTCGATACCACTCGAGCGATGATTCCCAGCTCATGCCGCCCAAGACTCCGATGGTCTTCATCGTGGCGCGCCATCCATCCTTCGTTGGTCGTGCGTCAGCGTGCGTTGTCACTCCGCGATGATCGCGTTGATCGTGCTGGCGGTGGCAGCAGTCTATGCCGCCCGTTGCTTTGGATCGTCATGGTCTACCCCTCTTCCGATTCGGCAGCAAGCTGCTGCGCAACCTGCTCAGCCCAGCGCCGATACCCCACAGCCGAGGGGTGGAACCCATCCCTCGCGAAGAACGCGGCGTCCGCCTCCTCCAGGCCGAAGGGCGCCATCCAGGATGCCGCGGGACGAGTGGCGCAGACCTCTCGCGCAGCAGCATCCAGGTCGCGTCCGCGCTCGGCAAGATAGGTTCGGAGCGCGCGCGGAAGCGACGGGAATGCGTCGAACGGCGGGATACCGGCGACGACCACCCTGTCAGCGAGCATCGCCAGCGCATCGATGACGGCCACAAGATCATCGCGCCATTGCAGGACCGGCGTGCGCGTCAAGACGTCGTTGACGCCGATGAGCAGCACCGCGACGTCCGCATCCTCGTGGATCTCCGGGATGATCCGATGGCGAACCCGTCGAATCGTGGCACCATTCCGTCCGGAGACCGCCCAGGAAACTGGACGCGCGTACCTCGCACCGAATGCACGAGCGAACGCACCGGGGAAGGCTTCGTCATGGGTCTCCGCTCCGCACCCCGCTGCGGTCGACTCCCCCACCACGATCACGCGCAGGGGCAACGCACCGGCCTCGTCGGTGATGCCGGTGGTCGGTCCGGCAGCTTCGGGGAGAACTTCGATCTGAGAGCGAGCCCGGAGGCTCTGAACAGCGACGAGCGGCAGCAACAGCGGATTCATGGCGTCTCACCTTTCTCAGCCAGCGACGCGACCGCGGCTCGGCTACCCTCGCTCAGATCGACGCCGAGCGTCTGCAGCATCATGACCAGAGCACCTCGCCCGAAGAAACCGGCCAGCACATCAGCATCGACACCGGCGCTCGCCTGCACGACCCGAAGCGAGCGGGCGATCACGTCGCGGCACTTGCTCGCGATCTCGTCGTCCGCGCGGGCCGCGGCGCAGGCCTGTAACCAGAAACCGCTGATGACACCGTCTGAGACCAAGGCGCGGAAGCCGGCCCCCATCTCCTCCAACGGTTCCTCTACCCCCGCGCCAGTGCTCAGCAGCATCTCGGTGATGCGTGGAGCGAGTTCGTCGACGCAGGCGAGGAAGAACGCCTTCTTAGACCCGAAGAGTCGGAACACATACGGCTGAGAAACGCCCATCTGCGCGGCCACGTGCTGGACAGCGACGGTGGTCACGCCGTGATCGGCGAACGCCCCGAGGCCGATGGCCACTGCCTGGACCCGGCGTTCGGCCGCGCTGCCACGAGTATCGCTCATGCCGACGACTGTAGCAGTAACTAACTACTTACTAAAGGCTGCCATTCTGCCGAAGCATCCCACATTGAAATGTTGTATTTTTCGCACATTGATAAGATGTTCCATTTACGCCACATTCAACCAGTGGTATATTTTTGTAACACAAACTCACGGTGTTATTTTTCGAACACGAATGGAGGTGATCGACGTGAATTTGCAGACGACATCAGACCTCGCCCGTCTGGTCAAGAACGCCCGGGTCCAGCGGAACCTCACCCAGCACGACGTCGCCGACGCCGTCGGCATCACCCGTCAGTCCCTCGCCCGCCTCGAACGCGGCAACGGCGGCACTTCCTTCGACACGGTGCTGCTCATCCTCGACCACCTCGACATCCACCTGGATGCCACCACCGACCGCCGCACCACTGCCCCCGCCGGAGTCGCCACGAGGGGTGCCGCCCAGGCCGCGGCCGATGCACTCACCAAGCGCATCACACCGCTGATCGGCTCGAGCACGCTCGAAGCGCTCAACAAGCAGGCCCTTGGCTCGCTCCCCCAGATCGAGCCCTCACTCCTGCCCAAGATTGACCCCTCTGGCATCCTCAAGCGTGTCGAGGCCAACCTCGACCCCGCCACACTCGCCTCCATCCGCGAAGCCTCCCGCGGACTCACCGAGCGTCTCACCGTCCCCGGCTCCGTCCTCAACAATCCACCGCGAGCGGTGGAAGGTGGTTCCCGGTCCACGGAGGCCGCCCGAGCGGATGCTGACCCGGATGCCGCGGAGGGTATCGAATGAACCGCACCCTCAACGTGTACCTCTACGACGCACCCGTCGCCACGATCACCCGGCGAGGCGAGAACCTGCAGCTGCGCTACCTGCCCGAGTACGTCGAGTCGGATAGCCCCGTCCGCATCTCCGTGACACTCCCTGTCGTCACGACCCCGTTCGGGAACGACGAAACCAAGCGGTACCTCGACAACCTCATGCCCGACCGCGCTGACGTCCGTTCCCGCTGGGCGCGGGAAGCGAAGCTGACCAGCGACAGCACCTTCGATCTGCTCTCCGTCTACGGCGCCGATGTCGCCGGCGCGCTCGAGTTCTACCCCGCAGGCGCATCACCCAGGCAGGAGGAGAACCTGACGCCACTCACCGAGAAGGAGATCGGGGACCGGATCCGGCAGATCCGTCGAGACGACTCCGACTGGCTGCAGCACCGAGCCGTTGAAGAAGGGTTCTCGCTCGGCGGCGCTCAGGGGAAGTTCGCGCTCACCCTTCGCGACGACCAGTGGTTCGAGCCGACTGGGCGGCAACCGTCGACACATATCTTCAAGCCGGGCATCCAGCCGCTGCCCGGCTCCGACGTCACTGAGCACATCACGCTACAGGTCGCGCGCCTGCTCGGGATCAACGCGGCCGCATCCGTGATCGCCGAGTTCGACGGCGAGCACGTCCTCATCGTGGAACGCTTCGACCGCTTCGACAACAACGGAGCCATCGGCCGACTCCATCAGGAAGACCTCGCGCAAGCCACAGGAACCTCCCACGTTCAGAAGTACGAGTCCGACGGCGGCCCCGGCTACCGCGACATCTTCACCGTCTTCGACCGCAACCTCAGCGCCGCCGACGCCAAGACCGCCAAGGAGCGGTTTGCGAAGCTGCACGTCTTCTCCTGGATCATCGGCCACAACGACGGGCACTCCAAGAACTGCTCCCTCACCCATGTGCCCGGTCGTAGCGTGCTCGCCCCCTTCTACGACCTCAACAGCTCACTCCCCTTCAAGCCGCGAGAGCAAGTCCTCACACACGACCCTGCCGTCTTCGACAACGTCGAGCTCGCTTTCGCCGTCGCCGGCACGAACACCCTAGGCACCTTCAACGCCGACAGCATCCAACGCCTCGAAGCCGACGCAGGGCTTATCGAAGGACATCTGCGGGAATTCGCCCTCCAGATCACCGAAGGCCTCCAACTCGCCGTCGCCGTCGTCACCGAACGGATCCCCGATCGCCTCAACGAGCTCCCCGCCGTCACGCTCTACCCGCACGCCACGTACACGCAGACTCGCAGAGTCATCGATGCCCTCACCTGACCGGGCCACCCCCGTAAGGGAAACATCGAATCTCAGAGTCGGAATGTAGCCCCTGATCAGGTAATTTACTGCGGAGACGGAGGGATTTGAACCCTCGGTCCCCGTGAGGGGACTCCACCTTAGCAGGGTGGTGCACTAGGCCTGACTATGCGACGTCTCCAGGCATCCGGCGCCAAGAGCGCGGATGCACTCAGCCATCATAACGGGTCTCGCAGGCGGGCACGAACCTGGCCTTCACGACACGTCCTTCGCATCCGTCGCGGTGGCATCGGCGCGCAAGCGCGCACTCGCCGTCGCCATGTGCACGGCCATAGCGGATGCCGCAGCATCCGCATCCTTCGCCCGCACCGCCCCCAGGATCGCCTCGTGCTCAGCGACCGCACGCTCGGCGTGCGAAGCATCCTGCACCGCACGATCCGCGTACACCTGCAGAAGCGAGCGGATCACGTGCACATGATCGGTCAGAGTTTCGTTGCCAGCAGCCTCGGCGAGCGCATGATGGAAATCGAGATCGGCCTTGGCGAACGCTCCGAGCTCCGACACTGTCGACCTCATGCGCTCGACACCGCGCTCGAGTCGTATGAGAATCGCCTCGTCCGCCCGCGTAGCGGCGAGCCTCGCGACGTAGATCTCCAGCCCTTCGCGCAGCTCGAGCAGCTGCCCGGTGTGACGCTCCCCGATCAGGAGCACCCATCGCAGCGTCTGCGGCAGCAGCTCACTCGCCATCCCTCTCAGGTACGTGCCCGACCCCGGACGCACATCAACGATGCCGAGAATCTCCAGCGCAGCCAGGGCCTCGCGCACAGCCGAGCGCCCGACGGCAATCCTTCCTCCCTTTCGTCCGCCCCCGCCGATTCACTGGTCTTGCATGAGGCCGGCCTCTTCCCGGAGATCGGCGTGGAGGCTTCGACAGCGCCGGATCCCGTCCCCCATGCGCGGACGGAACTTTTCGCGTCGTCGAGCTGAATCTCACCACGCCGACCTGGCCCGCCGCACTCGCGCGCGCGGCGGCAGACGGGCTCCCGCTCGACGTGAGACTTGTGACCGACGGGTCCTCCAGCCCGCTCGCGGCGGTCGCGGCGGCACTCGCTCCGCACGACGTTCGACGCGTGATGCCGTTCGATGCGATGCTGCACGTGAGCGATGCGACGGCCGTGACGGCGACACGAGATGCACTCACTCGCACCGGGATCGCGGCATCCGTCATCGGCGGCGTACGATCGCACTTCACCGAACTCAACCGCGAAAGCCACCGTCTGCCCGCCGATCTGGATGGGATCGCATTCAGCACGACGCCGCTGTTCCACACGTTCGATACGGAACAGCTCGTCGAGGCGCTGTCGATGCAGCGGATCGTCGCGCTGCAGGCCGTTGAGATGTCTGCGGGTCGTCCCGTGCACATCGGCCCCGTCTCATCGGGTTCGACGACACCATCTTCGCCGCCGCAGCGGCCGTGCCGCTCTCCTCCATCCGTCAGCCCAGCCGGATGATCGGGCGAACGGCGCTGCGCATCGTCCTTGAGGAAGCAGCCGACCCCGACAGCATTCCCCGTCAGACGGTCTTCCCGCCGGAGCTCGTCGTTCGCCGTTCGACGACCGGCTGAACCGCCTCCGCGGACACTACTGCCGCACGTTGCCGTTCGAGCAGGTCTGCTGTGCCGCCGAGTTCCCCCGGATGTTGTCGGGCAGCGCCGCAGGGTCCTGGGGCGGCGTGGTGGGATCGGCCGGCTCCGTGGTCTCCTCGGGAGCCGCAGTCTCCTCGGGAGTCTTCGGCGCCTCCGACTCCTCGACGACGACACCGTCGTTCTCGGTGTTCTCGTGGGTGACCTCGAGCTGCTGGTTCGCGTTGATCGCGTCCCACATCGCCTGCGCGGACTCGGTGTCCGGCACGACCTTGTTCGCGTTATCGGGGTCGTCGTATGTCGGGTACTGCAGGAACACGATGTCTTCGAACGGTACGTCCTTCACCGCGAGGCCGACCTGCACGAGTGTCATCGGGTTGGTCAACGAGGTGCTGGCCTCGACGTTGCTGAGCGCGGTGTGCGCGAGCCGGAGCATGACCGGCACATTGCCGAGCACCTCACCGCTGATGAGCTTGCGGGCCAGACTCGACATGTACTGCTGCTGATTACCGATCCGGCCGAGGTCGCTGCCGTCGCCGACGCCGTGCCGGGTACGCAGGAACTGCAGGGCTTCGAGCCCCTTGACGGTGTGGGTACCGGCCTGCAGATCCAGACCGGTGTGCTCGTCCTTGATCGGAGTCGCGAGGCAGACATCGACACCCCCGATGGAGTTGGTGATCTCGATCACGCCGCCGAAGGTGACGGCCGCCGCGAACTCGATGTCCTGACCGGTGAGCTCGGTCACCGTTCGGGCGACGCAGTTCAGGCCGGCGTCCATATACGCGCTGTTGAGGGGCTGCTTGTACATCGCCGCTGTCGCGCTGCCGTCATCGCGCGTGCATTCCGGGATCGGCAGCATCAGGTCGCGTGGGAAGCTCACAGCGGTGATGCGCCGCGGCTCCTCCGAGACGTGCACGAGGATGTTCACGTCGTTGAGGTTGCCCTCCGCATCGGGCCCGGAGCAGCGGTCGCCGAAGTACTTCGCGTACTCCTCCTCGCAGGTGTCGGTGCCGACCAGCAGCAGATCGAACCCGCCCTCGTACTCGCTGATGTCCGGCGGGGCGGACTCCTGGCCCTCGAGCTCCACCGCGCCTGCCGTTGCCGTGCCGTACAGGTCACTGACGACGAAAGCGGCCACGCTGGCGCCGCTGACGAGGACGACGGCCATGGCGATACCGATGATCTTCAGCAGCTGGCTGACCGCGCCCGGGGTGCGCAACTGACCGTGACGTGCGACAGTTCTGCGTCGACGGATCTTCGCGCTCACTCGGTGCCTTTCACATCTGCGGAGGGCGTGGGATTCGAACCCACGAGACATTTCTGCCCACTGGTTTTCAAGACCAGCTCCATCGGCCGCTCGGACAGCCCTCCATCGTCGGACGAATCCGGCGATCAGTGGACGAGTCTAGCCGGTTTCGATTATCCCGGTCTGACCTGGGCAGCCCCTGGATGCTGCAGCGTGTCGAGAACCTGGGCCAACCCGCCGTCTTCGACCGGTCCGGTGACCTCGCTCGCCGCGTCCTTCACCACATCCGGTGCCTGCCCCATCGCCGCCGCACGGCCGCCGATCCCGCGAGCCCACTCGAACATGCCGATGTCGTTGCGTCCGTCACCGACGACGAGCACCTGTCCCCCGTCTATACCGAGCTCCGCATGCACCCGCGCGAGCGCACTGCCCTTGTCGACTCCCTGCGGGGCGATGTCGAGCCAGGCCGTCCACCCGATGGCATACGAGACCTCATTGAGTCCGGTTTCCGCCACGATCCGGTGGAAGTCGTCCTCATCGTGCTCCGGCGAGACGACGACCACGCGCGAGACCGGCAGCGCACCGAGTTCATCGATGTCGACGAGGCGACCACCCTCCAGCGTCCAGTCCCCGACCTCGCCGGTGTACAGCCGCGTGCCGTCCCCGAGCTCGACCATGTAGTGCGCCTCGGGCAGCCGATCGGTGAGCAGGTGCAGCACGTGCCGCGGGTCGAACGTCTCGACGTGCCAGCGCTCCCAGCCCGACGCGCCGCGCCGCATCGTGACAGCGCCGTTCGAGCACACGACGTAGTCGGCGATGATTCCGAGCTCGTCCACCCAGCGCTCGGTCGATGACCAGCTGCGGCCGGTCGCGATCGTCACGATGTGACCGGCATCCCGAACCCGCGCGACGGCGGCGGGGACGCCGGGGCTCATCGTCTCGTCCTGCAGAATGATCGTTCCGTCGACGTCGAGGCCGACGAGCCAGGGGGCCGTCACTGCGCGCCCTGCGCCGGTGCAGCGGCCGTCACCGGCTCGAGCACCTCCAGCCCGCCCAGATACGGCCGCAGCACCTCCGGCACGCGAACCGAACCGTCCTCCTGCTGATGCGTCTCCAGCAGCGCGACGATCCAGCGGGTCGTGGCGAGCGTGCCGTTCAGCGTCGCGACGTGCTGCGTCTTCGCCGCCGCACCGTCCTCCGTAGCTGGGCGATGCCGAACGTCCAGCCGGCGCGCCTGGAACGTCGTGCAGTTCGACGTCGAAGTCAGCTCGCGGAACGCCTGCTGCGTCGGCACCCACGCCTCGATGTCGTACTTGCGCGCGGCACTCGAACCGAGGTCTCCGGCCGCCACATCGATCACACGGTACGAGAGGCCGAGCGCGGTGAGCATCTCTTCCTGCAGGGCGACGAGGCGCTGGTGCTCGGCCTCAGCGTCTTCGAGCGCGGTGTAGACGAACATCTCGAGCTTGTTGAACTGGTGCACGCGGATGATGCCGCGGGTGTCCTTGCCATACGAGCCGGCCTCACGGCGATAGCAGGTCGACCAACCGGCATAGCGCAGGGCGCCGCGGGAGAGGTCGACGATCTCGTCCTTGTGATAGCCGGCGAGCGCGACCTCGCTGGTGCCGACGAGGTACAAGTCGTCGTCCTTGTCGAGGTGGTAGACCTCATCGGCGTGCTCACCGAGGAAGCCGGTGCCCTGCATGATCTCCGGACGCACCAGTGTCGGCGTGATCATCGGCACGAAACCGTTCTGCAGCGCCTTGTCCAGCGCGAGGTTCATCAGCGCGATCTCCAGCCGGGCGCCGATCCCCTTCAGGAAGTAGAACCGCGCACCCGACACCTTCGCCCCGCGTTCCATGTCGATCGCGTCGAGCATCTCGCCGAGCTCGAGATGGTCGCGGGGCTCGAAGGAGAACACCGGCGTCTCACCGACGCGGCGCAGCTCGACGAAGTTCGCCTCGCCGCCGGCGGGTACGCCGTCGATCACGACGTTCTCGATGAGCGCAAGAGCGGATGCCGCGGCATCCGCTGCCCGGCCGGCATCCTGCTGCGCCTGCTTGACCCGCTCGGCGAGTTCCTTCGCCTGGGCGACCAGCGCCGGCTTCTCATCCTTCGGCGCCTGTGCGACCTGCTTGCCGAACGCGTTCTGCTCGGCTCGCAGGTCTTCGAAGGCGGTGAGGGCCGCGCGGCGCGACCGGTCAGCCTCGATCGCCGCGTCGACGGTGGAGACATCGTTGCCGCGCACGGACTGCGAGCGGCGGACGATCTCGGGCTGGTCGCGAAGAATGGCGAGGTCGATCATCCCCCAAGTCTAGCCAGCGCTGCGGCCTCCGCCCGGGCCGCGAGCCGTAGAGTGAACGCCATGACGAAGACCACGGCACTGCACCGCCAGGCGGCCCTCGTCTACAACCCGATAAAGGTCGACGAGCGACGCTTGAAGGCGTCTCTGCGGGCGGAGTCGAAAGAGGCCGACTGGGCTGCTCCCCTGTTCTATCCGACGACCGTCGAGGATGCCGGACAGCAGGCGACCCGTGACGCGATCGCCGAGGGGGTCGATGTGGTGCTCGTCGCCGGAGGCGACGGCACCGTGCGCGCGGTCGCCGAAGAGATGGCGGGCACCGACGTGCCCCTCGCCATCGTGCCCAGCGGCACCGGCAATCTGCTCGCCCGCAATCTCGGCCTGCCGCTGCTCGATCCTGACCGGATGATCCACGCGGCGCTCGGAGACTTCCGGCATCCGATCGACATCGGCTGGGCAGAGCTCACCGGCGAGGACGGCGAGCGCAGTGAGCACGCGTTCGTGGTGCTCGCGGGCATGGGGCTGGACGCCGACATGATCGCGAACACCCGCCCCGACCTGAAGAAGTCCGTCGGATGGGTCGCATATGTCGACGGCGCCGCTCGGTCGCTGCCCAGCGCGAAGCCGTTCCGCATCGTCTACCAGGTCGACGAGTCGCGCCTGCACTCGACCAAGGTGCACAGCGTGCTGTTCGCGAACTGCGGCACGCTTCCGGCGGGCATCGCGCTGATCCCCACGGCATCCATCGCCGACGGCACGATGGACATCGCGATCATCCAGCCCACCGGGCCGCTGGGCTGGCTGGGCGTGTGGCGCAAGATCTGGTGGGACAACTCCGTGCTGCGCCGCTTCCGCGCAGGCCGACTGGTGCTGCAGCGACGGGGCAAGGATGCATCGGTGCGCTACCTGCGCGGCCAGGTCGCCGAGGTCGCACCCATCGCCCCGACCGCGATCGAACTGGACGGCGACGAGTTCGGTCTGGCTGTGCGCATCCGCTGCCGCGTGGCCCCCGGGGCGCTGCTGCTCGCGCTGCCCGACGGGCATCCGGTCGACCAACTGTAACGGCCGGGTCCGACCAAACGGCTCTGGCCGGTGAGCCCGGTGTCAGCCGCGCCGCACCGCCACCGTGCCGTCGAGGTTGTCGCCGACCAGCGTCAGGACGAATTCGTTCTCGTCTCTGTCATCGTCGACGTCGTCATCATCATCGTTGTCGTCGAGGCCGATGATCGTGGCCCGCGGCGCCATGTCCATGGTGCACGCGCGATCTTCGGTCGCAAAGGTGACGGTCGCCCCGCCACCCTGCACGTCGACGCCCTCGACGATCGGCAGGCACCCGGACGACCCCCAGGTCAGCAGTACAATCCCGTCGTCGTCGAACCATCCGGCGCTGGGTTCGTAATCGGTGGCGTCGCCGGGGGTGCCGGTGAGCGCCGCATTCCCATCGAGGTCGACGTCATCGGTGTCGGCCCCGGCCGTGACGATGAACTCGACGTCCCGCGTCGGATCGACGCCCTCGGGGATGGCACCGACGCTCGCCCGCGGGGCGAGATCCATCGTGCATGCCCGTTCCGTGCCGTCGGAGCTCGGCGCGTCGACGAGTGAGACCGTCACCGTCTGCCCCTCTGCCGAGACCTCGTCGACGACGGGCACACAGGTCGACGACCCCCACGTCAGGATCGCGAACATACGGCCCTCGTCGAGCCACGCCGCTTCGACGTCGTCACCGAGGATCGGCGCATCGGTGTGCGTGGATGTGTCAGGGCTCGGACTGCTCGTCGGCGTCTGGTCGCCGGACGATCCCGCGCACCCGACAATGAGCAGCGCGGCGGCCAGGGCCGCAGCAGAGGCGATCGCCCGCGAAGTCGTGATCATGGCTTCAGGGTACGTCACTGCAGCGCAGACGTCAGGCGTGCCAGGTTGTCGAGCACGGTCGAGCGCAGCGGTTGCTGCAGCCACTCCTCGAGCGTGAGCTCACGGCTGAGCAGACGGTACTCATCCTCGACCGCTCGCATCTCGGCGACGAACTCCTCACCGCGCACGAGCATCGACGCCTCGAGGTTCAGGCCGAACGAGCGCATGTCCATGTTGCTCGACCCGATCACGGCGATCTCCTCGTCGATCGTCAGGCTCTTGGTGTGCAGGATGTACGGTTTGCGATACATCCAGATCCGCACCCCCGCCCGCAGCAGCGCCTCGTAGTAGCTGCGCTGCGCGTGGTAGACGACGGCCTGGTCGCCCTCTTCAGAAACGAACAGCTCGACCTGCACGCCCCGGTCGCACGCCGCACTCACAGCGAGCAGCAGCGCCTCGTCGGGCACGAAGTAGGGGCTGACGATCATGATCTTCCGCTGCGCCGCGTACAGCAGCGCGAGGAAGAGCCGCAGGTTGTTCTCGACTTCGTACCCGGGGCCGGACGGCACGATCTGGCAGTCCAGGTCGCCGGTGCCGATCTCGGCTTTGGTGATGTCGACATCGCTGAGGATCTCGTCGGTCTCGCTGTACCAGTCGCTCAGAAAAATGGCGTTGAGGCTGAGCACGATGGGCCCGTCGACGCGCACCATCAGGTCGACCCAGTGCAGGCCGCGCTTGATGTTCTTCTTGAGGTTGTACGACGAATCGGTGACGTTCTGCGAGCCCAGGTACCCGATCGATCCGTCGACGACCAGCAGCTTGCGGTGGTTGCGCAGATCGGGTCGCTGCATCCGGCCCTTCAGCGGCTGCATCGGCAGCAGCAGATGCCACTCCGCCCCCATCGCCGTCAGCCGGTTGATCGTCGCGCGGTAGCGCGGCTTCCAGCGGTTCGCCCAGTGGTCCAGGAGCACTCGGACCGGGATGCCGCGCGCGGCGACCTCTTCCATCGCACGGAAGAAATTGTCGGTCGAGGCATCCGACTGCAGGATGTAGAACTCGACGTGCACGTACTCCTTCGCCGCCCGGATCGCCTCGGCCATGGCATCCAGCGACTCCTGGTACTCGCTGATCAGATGCGCGCCGTTGTCTCCCGAGATCGGGAGCGCCCCGAGGTGCTGGTTCATCGAGACGACCGAGCGGAACCAGTCCGGCGCATGGGGACGCAGGGTGCCGAAGTGCAGCTGATCGCTCGTCTCAGCGATCAAATCGTTGATCTGATCCTGCTTGCGCCTGCGCGCACGCGGCAAACGCGGGTTTCCGATGAGCAGGAAAAGGAGTACGCCGATGTACGGGATGAAGAAGACCGCGAGCAACCACGCCATCGCCGACATGGGACGGCGGTTGCGCGGGATGACGATGATCGCGGTGATACGGATCGCGATGTCGACAACCAGCGCGAACCCCAGCACCCACCACGGCCACTGAACCACGCATCACCCCCGGCGTCCGGCGCGCCCGGTTCGGCGCATCTCCTCAGAGTAGCCGGTGCCGCTGACGTCTGTTCAGGCGCGCGGAGGAAGACCGCGCGCTGCGCGCTCGTCGGCCTCGATCCGTGCGTGCACCTTGCGCTCGGTGCGATCGGAGCGGAGGATCCCCCGCAGCACGAAGAAGAACGCGATGGCGACGACGATGGTCGGCAGGATCGACCACACCACCGCGCCCCAGAAGCTGTCCATCCCTCCATCGTACGCGCTCCGTCCGAGCGTCAGCCCACTCGCCCTGCACAGGAACGTATGCGCCGTCCGGCCTGTGAGTACCGTTTCCGCGGTGCGCGCTCGGCCACACTCGCGGCATGAGCACAGTCCTGAAAGCATCCGATTCCGCCGATTTCCTCGGCCTCGTCCCGGCCCTGGCCGGCTTCACTCCGCGGCAGAGCATCGTGCTCGTACCGTTCCAGCGGTCCCGGGCGCACGGCGCGATGCGGATCGACCTTCCCCGCGACGACATCGAGCTCGACGACTACGTCGACTCGGCGATCGGTTTGGTCTCGCGCGTCACCGGGCTGGATGCTGTGGCCGTGGTGGTCTACGTCGACGAGCTGCCGCAGCACACTCCCGACGGCCTGGTGCTGCCACAGACCGTCGTGGTCGAAGAGCTGCTGGCGGTCGCGGTCGACTCCGGTCTTCACCTCATGGACGCGCTGTGCGTCATGCCGTGCGGCTGGTCGAGCTACTTCGACGAGGACCCGGAGCTGAACCCGCTGGACGAGATCCCCGAGGCGCCGGCGATCCCCGGCATGCCGGACTTCTCCGGTGATCAGGATGCCGGTGCGGCGCTGCCGACCGTCGATCTGGCCGAGAAAGAGCTGGTCGGGCGTGCCCTGCGCGACATCGCCGACGTGCTCGCGCGTGACGCTGGGCATTGCGATGGCGCACACCGCAATGGAGGCCACCAGGGCTGGCGCGAGAATCCGCAGGCGCTCGCAGCCGCGGTGCTGCTCGATGACCTCCCGGAGTTCTTCGAGGCCCTGATAGAGGACCATGAGGATCTGCCGCCGTTCGAAACCGCCGCTCTGCTGTGGTGCCTGGATCGTCCTCCCCTGCGCGACGCGGCTCTGCTGCAGTGGGCGACTGATCTGCCTACCGGCATCCGCGCCTTCGACGCGCAGCTCGCGTTCTCGGCGACCGGCCGGATCGTGCCGGACGATCTCGGTCGGATGTTCATCGGGCAGGGTGACGCACCCGATCCGGCGCGTCTGCAGATCGCTCTCGACCTCGTCCGAGGCGCAGCTGCCCGCGCGCCCCGGGCTTCGCGGCCGGCACCGCTGACGGTGGCGGCGTGGATCTGCTGGGCGCTTGGGCGAGCGACCCACGCGCAGCACCATCTGAACGCGGTCGCCGAGATCGACCCCGGCTACTCGCTGGCACGACTGCTGAGCACCCTCATGGATGCCGCCGTGCTGCCGGAGTGGACGTTCCGGCGCGGTGGCGGAAGGGATGCCGGGTGAGGACTACTTGACCAGGGGGAAGAGGATCGTCTCGCGGATGCCGAGCCCGGTGATCGCCATGAGCAGGCGGTCGATGCCCATGCCCATGCCTCCCGACGGCGGCATGCCGTGCTCGAGCGCCCGCAGGAACTCCTCGTCCACGCGCATCGCCTCGACGTCGCCGCGCGCGGCGAGGGTCGCCTGCTCGACGAACCGCTCGCGTTGGATGACCGGGTCGACGAGCTCGGAGTACCCGGTCGCCAGTTCGAATCCGCGGATGTACAGGTCCCACTTCTCCACGACGCCCGGTATCGAGCGGTGCTCGCGCACCAGGGGCGAGGTGTCGACCGGGAAGTCCATCACGAACGTCGGGCGCACGAGGTCGACCTTGACGAAGTGCTCCCAGAGTTCTTCGATGAGCTTGCCGTGGATCGCGTGCGGGGGCACGTCCACGCCGTTCGCCTCGGCGAAGGCGATGAGGTCTTCGACCGCGTCGTCGGGGGTGAACGTGCGTCCTGCCGCCTCAGAGAGCGACTCGTACATCGAGACGCGATCCCACTCTCCGCCGAGGTCGTACTCGGTGCCGTCGGCCCAGGTGACCGTGGTGGAGCCGGCGACGGCGATGGCCGCCTGCTGCACGAGCTCCTGCGTGAGCTCGGCCATCTGGTCGTAATCGCCGTACGCCTGATAGGCCTCGAGCATCGCGAACTCGGGGCTGTGCGTGGAGTCGGCGCCCTCGTTGCGGAAGTTGCGGTTGATCTCGAAGACCCGCTCGATGCCGCCGACGACGGCGCGCTTGAGGTACAGCTCCGGCGCGATGCGCAGGTACAGCTCGGTATCGAAGGCGTTGGAGTGCGTGATGAACGGACGAGCGGATGCTCCGCCGTGCTGCACCTGCAGCATCGGAGTCTCGACCTCGAGGTAGTCGTACGCACCGAAGGTGGCGCGCAGGCTCGCGTTGACGGCGGCGCGAGCGCGCACCGTCGTGCGGGCCTGTTCGCGCACGATGAGGTCGAGGTAGCGGCTGCGCACGCGCCCCTCTTCGCTGAGCTCGGAATAGGCGTTCGGCAGCGGCAGGATCGCCTTCGAGGCGATCGCCCAGCCGTCGGCCATGATCGACAGCTCGCCGCGGCGGCTGGAGATCACCTGCCCGTGCACGAAGACGTGGTCGCCCAGGTCAACGAACTCCTTCCAGCGCGCGAGCGACTCCTCGCCCACCTCGGCGAGCGAGATCATCGCCTGGATGCGCGAGCCGTCACCGGCCTGCAGGGTGGCGAAGCAGAGCTTGCCGGTGTTGCGGCTGAAGACGACGCGGCCCGCGACGCCGACGACCACCCCGGTCTCGGCGCCGGCTTCGAGCTCGCCGTACTCGGCGCGCAGCGCCGGGATCTGGTGCGTCACCGGCACGGCGACCGGGAACGCGCCGCCCGCAGCATCCATGCGCTGTTCGATCAGACGCTCGCGCTTGGCGAGGCGGACGGCCTTCTGCTCGTGGACGTCCTCGACGGTGTCGGGGGTGGATGCGGGCGCGTCAGGCGCGGGGGTCATAGCGGCTCCTTGGAAGTCATCCCCGAGTTTACCGGCGTCACCGGCGGGGGCCGTTCAGCCCTCGCACGCGACCCGTACCATCGGAGGCATGCACCTGCGCTCCCTGACCCTCACGGCCATCGCAGCGGCTGCGCTGCTGACCGCCTCAGCCCCGGCAACGGCCGCTGAGCCCGTCACGGATGTCGACGACTTCGACTTCTCATCGTGGGATGCCGTCTTCGAGGTCGGCATGGATGACGAGGGTCGCGCGACCCTGCACGCGACGGAGACCCGAGTCGCGGAGTTCCCGGACAGCGACCAGAACCGCGGGATCGTCGCCGGCTACCCGGAGCGCTACGAGGACGCGGACCTGCAGACGACGATTCTGTCGGTGCGCGACGAGAACGGCGATGAGGTGCCGTACGAGACGGAGGACGACGACGGGGTCCTGTATGTCCTCACTGGCGACGACGACTTCGTGCACGGTTCGACCACCTACGTCATCGAGTACGAGATGCGCGACGTCGTCCTCGCGGCGTCCGGCACCGAGGTCGACGAGTTCTACTGGGACCTGCTGCCGCTGGACAGCACGCAGGGCATCGACTCCTTCCACGCCGAGATCCGCTTCGACGAGACCCTCGCGCCGCATCTGACCGGAGACGCGGCCTGTTATCAGGGACGCGAGGGCTCCACCGACACCTGCCAGCTCGCTTCCGACGACGGAACTTTCACAGTCGACGCCCGTGATCTCATACCCGGTGAGGGCGTCACCGTCGCGGTCGCACTCGAGGCGGGAACGGTCACACAGCCGCCGGCGCGCCTGCCCAACTGGGCGACGGACGTCCTGCCGTACGCCGTCGGAGGCGGTGCCGCGGCACTGTCCGCCGCGGGCTGGGTCGCCGCCGGTGCATCTATACGACGGCGGCGACGCGGCACCGGGATCGTCGTCGCCCAATACGAGGTGCCGGATGCCATGCCGCCCCTGCTCGCAAGCGCCATCGTCCCCCGGGCAAAAAACTCGCTCACCGCGCAGATCACTCACCTCGCGGTACGCGGGATGCTGCGCCTGGAAGACATCTCCGAGACCGATGACAAGAACCGCCGCCCGCGACTGCGGCGGTTGGACGCGCCGATCCCCGATCCGCTGGACGAGGAAGCCCTGAAGGCACTGTTCGGCAATAACGATCCCGACGCCGTGCTGAAGATGCCGAAGAACAGCGGTCCGTTCGCCGCGCGCATCCAGGCGCTCCTGAGATCCGCGCCCCGCGAAGCCGCCGATCGCGGTCTCACAACGAAGGCTCGCAGCACGGCGGCGATCGTCATCCAGTCGCTGGCGCTGCTCACCTTCGCCGTCATGGCGGGCCTGCTTGTATGGAGCCTCGTCACCGGACGCGAGTCCGCCGCGCCGGTGCTGTTCGCTGCCGTGATCAGCGGCGTTGTCGTGCTCATCTCCAGTTTCATCGCGTTCGCGAAGCACACCGTACTCACTCGCGAGGGCGCGCTGCAGCTCGAGCATCTGAACGGAGTGCGCGAGTTCATCCGCGTCGCCGAGGCCGATCGGCTGCGGATGCTGCAGTCGTACACCGGCGCGGAGCGCCGCAGCGATGGCGACATCGACGTCATCCACGTGTACGAGTTGCTGCTGCCCTACGCGATCCTGTTCGGGCAGGAGAAAGAATGGGGCACCGTGCTCGAGCACGCGTACGGGGAGGCTCACCAGGAGCCGAGCTGGATCAACGGCACGAGTTACAACATCGCGGCCCGCGTCACGCTGCTATCGACGGCCACGCGCACCTCGTCGTCGTACAGCTCGCCGAGCAGCGGCAGTTCGTCGAGCTTCGGAGGCTCGGCCGGTGGCGGGTTCTCGGGCGGCGGAGGCGGCGGGGGTTTCTCGGGCGGGCGCTGAATGCGCTCGTGGGGTGAGGCTTCGACTCCCTGCGGTCGCTCAGCCCGTTTCGTCTCGCCGCCGGCTCGCTCAACGCCCGGCCGGTCAATTGTCCGGGGCAGCTTCTGCGGGTCGTTGAGCGAGCGGAGCGAGACGAAACGCCTTGAGCGAGCGCAGCGAGTCGAAAGGTCCCGAACCCTCACACCACCGGCGGATCCGACGCCTCGCGCAGCGCCGTCTCGACGGTGGACTGCACGAGTGCCGAGAGGTATCCGCCCGGATTGTCAATCCCGATGCCGCGCAGCAGCGACGTCGACTGCCCGATGATCGCGCGGGAGAACTCGGATGCCGTGGCGATCGCCTCTGCGTACGCACCGCGGTCGTCCTCACCGATGACGACCGGTTCGCAGCCGAGCTCGACGGCGAGCGCCTGCGCGATCGGCAGCACAGGCGCCGGTGCCGTGACGGCGGCGAAGCTCGCATGCAGCTGACGCAGGTCGATCGACGTTCCAGTGAAAGCGATCGCCGGGTGGACGGCGAGGGGGATCGCTCCTGCCCGCTGCGCCGGCTCCAGCACGCCGATGCCGTAAGCGGGGTCAGTGTGCAGCACGAGCTGACCCGGCTGCCAGGCCCCGACCTCGGCGAGCCCTGCGACGAGTCCGGGGAGCTCCTCGTGCGGCACAGCAAGGATCACGAGCTCGCTGCGACGCAGCACCTCCTGGGCGTCGAGCGTCGGCACGTCAGGGAGCACCCCGGCGACGCGGTCGTCGTCCGACCCGCTGGTGATGCCGATGATCGCGTGCCCCGCTCCGCCGAGGGCGGCGCCGATCACCGGCCCGACACGACCGGCGCCGACGATGCCGACGCCGAGGCGGCCGTCACGCCTCACGCGGTCCCTCGGTGACGCCCGGCTCGATACCCGGCTCGTCGGCAACCGGCGCTTCAGCGACGGCTTCAGCGACAGGCGCCTCGATCTGGTCTTCGGCGGCCCAGCGATGTCCCTGGTCCTGCTGCACCGCGGCCGACGCACGGCGGGCGATGTCGTCCAGCGCTGTGTTCACCACGGCACTGTCGATGCCGACGACCTCGCCCAGCACCGGACCGGCAACGCTGTGCGCGCGGAGCGCCCCGACCCTCTGCATGCGGTCGATCGGCCCCTGCTCGCTCGAGAGCCCCTGCAGGCGAGCCAGCGGGAAGACCGCCAGCTTGCGCCAGAGCACTCCCCGGCGCAGCAGCATCCCGAAGTCGGTCACGGCGAGGCCATGCCGCTTCCACGAGACCGGCCGGCGCCACCAGGCGCGACGTTCCATGCCCGTGTACGGGTCGTCCTGCTTCTGCGGGCCCTGGATGCCGTGCTCCCACACCAGCGGAGCATCTGCCTCGGGCAGGTCGGGCAGGATCAGTTCGAGCACCCGCTGCACGTCGGCGGCGACGCCGACCGGCAGCACGATGTTGAACTGCTGCGCGGTGCCGGACTGCTGCTGCGAGATGCTCTTCCCGCTCATGCGATTGATCTTGACCGCCCACCAGCCGAACGGCCGCCACAGCATGGACTGCGTGACCTCGACCGCGAAGATGCGTCCGGGCGGAATCGTCTCGGTGACCGTGGTGAACAGTCCGTAGGTGATGCGCACGCCGTCCGGCGTCGGCGCGATCGAATACCGCAGCGACTTCGAGATCTGGGTCCAGGTGATCGCCACCGCGGCGATCACGAACGGGATGCCGACGCCGAGCGAGATGCCGAGGACTCCGAGCCACGCCTCGGGTCCGCCCTCGGACAGGATCGCGGGTACGGCGAACGCCATGGTGATGCCGAACAGCACCAGGAAGAACACCAGCCACAGCAGTCCGGCCAGCAGCTGCGATCCGATCAGGCGGCCGGTGGGGATCTTCACGACGCTCTCGGGGGCGACATCGGCGAGGTCGACGCCCTCGATGAGGCCGCTCACGCCCTTGTTCATCGAGCCGACGAGCTGGGAGCGCATCGTGTCCGGTGCCGCCGCATTCTGCGAACGGTCCTGTCGAGCGGCCCGCGCCGCGCGAGCGCCCGAGGCCAACCGCAGGATGTCGGCGCGCACGCCCTCGGCCTTGACCGTCGAGAGGTATTCCAGCGGCACGTTCGCGTCTGTTCCTGCGCCCACCACCTCGAGTTTGGCCATCCCGATCAGGCGGGCGGGGAAGGGCCGCGTGAGGTTGACGCCCTGCACGCGGTCGAGGGGTGCCCGCCGCTGGGAGCGGAAGATGATGCCCTTGCGCACCTCGACGTGGTCGTCAGAGATGCGGAACTGCTGGAATCGCCAGACCATCCAGAACGCGGCGATGAGCACGAGCAGCACACCCAGCACGATCCCGAGAGCGATGAGGATGAAGTTGTTCGACAGCACCCAGTCGACGGGGTCACCGGCGGTGTAGTCATCGACCTCCGCCTGCGGCGCGAACAGGTTGACCATCCAGTAGATGATGCGGTCGCGGAAGCTGTTGAGCACGATGCCCGCGACGATGATCAGAACCAGTCCGCCCTTGAACAGCGGGGTCAGCGGGTGCAGTCGGTGCCATTCACCGTCGGCGAGGGACTCCGCCGGGGGCGGGGGCTCGGGCAGAGACGAAGCCGGGGGCAGCGCATCGGCCGGCGCCTGCCCCGCGCCCGGTTCGGGCTGCTGGGGCGTGCTCACAGGCCGGTCCGCCGGGTTTCGGCCACGTCGATGAGGGTGTCGCGCAGCGACTCGGCGGCAGCCTGCGTGAGCCCCGGGATCTGCACCCCGGTCGTCGCCGCGGCCGTGACCATCTTCAGTTGCGAGACACCGAAGGCCCGATCGAGCGGACCGTGGGTGATGTCGACGAGCTGCATGCGCCCGTACGGGACGGCGATGATGCGCTGCCACAGGATGCCTTTGCGGAACACGATGTCGTCGTCGCGCAGCATGTAGCCGATCGCGCGTGCCTGACGCGGCAGGATGATCAGAGTCACCAGGAGCAGCAGTGTGAGGATGCCGCCGGGAATCCACGCCCACGCCTGGTGGAACACGAGGGCCAGCACGAGCGCCGCGGCGACGACGATCGCGAGCAGGATGCCGTTCTGCACGAACTGCGAGGTGACGTAGCGCGGCGAGATCTGATGCCACTGGCCGTCGAGATCGAGGCGCCCCGCTCCGCGCGGTTCCCGCACCTGCTGGAAGGTTCCTTCGTCGAGCACGGGCGCCGAAGCCTGTTGCGGTCGCTCAGCTCCCGACGGCTCCGGCGGGGTCATCTGGCTCTCGGTCATCAGGATCCTTCGGCAGGGTGCAGAACTGTTCGGCGACGAGGGCCGCGACCACGAGAACGAGCGAACTCGCCACGAGTGCCGCCATCGCCACAACCGACCCTACCTGGGGAGCCACCGGGCGCGACAGGAGGAATACCAGCAGGCCCGAGCCGAACCCGGTCATGATCGCGCCGAGCAGGCTGGATGCTCGTGCGAGAGTCGCCGCTCGTGTGGCGCGGAACGGGTCGATGCGCCCCGGCGTCTGCCCGCGCACGCTGCGCCGCACCGGCCAGGCCAGGGCCAGCACGAATGCGGCGAGCAGGAGGAGCAGCACCGGCAGGAACCCCGAGGGCGTGAACGTCGCGCGCCCGCCGACGGTGAGCAGGTGGTCGACGAGATAGCCGGCTCCGCCTCCGGCGAGCGCCAGGAGGATGAGGACGAGCGGGGAGGTGCGCTTCATCCGCGCAGCGCCTCGACGAGGTCGGCGACCTTCCCCCGGCCGGGGATCTCGGCATCCGGATCGAGACTCAGCCACGGCTCGAGCACGAACAGCCGCTCCGCGGCCCGCGGATGCGGCAGCTGCACGTGCGGGTCGTCGGAGCGCATGTCGCCGTACACGATGAGGTCGAGGTCGAGGGTGCGGTCGCCCCATCGTTCGCGGCGCTCGCGGCCGTGCTCGTCCTCGATGGCGTGCAGGAGTCCCAGCAGCACCTGGGGAGCGAGCCGGGTCGTCACCACCGCGACGGCGTTGAGGTAGGACGGCGCATCGGGATCGGGCCCGTCGGGGCGCAGTGCGACCGTCTCGTGCAGCTCTGACAGGCGCACGTCGTCGACGAGCGGCAGGCGCGAGATGCGCAGCACCGCGCGCCGGATGGTCTCGGCACGGTCCCCGAGGTTGGCGCCGAGCGCGATGACGGCAGTCGCGGCATCCCTTCCCGGACGCGGGTCGGGGGCCGGCATCGGCGGCATGCGGACCATCAGTGGCCTCCCGTTCGTGTGCGTCGGATCGTGACCGCCACATCCGCGAATTTCAGCGGGATGGGGGCGTGCGGCTTGTGCACGGTGACCTCGACCTGCTCGACGCGGCGATCGGCGAGTGCGACGTCGGCGATGCGCTGCGCGAGCGTCTCGATGAGGTCGACCGGTTCTCCGGCAACGGCGGCGGCGACCTGTTCGGCGAGTTCGCCGTAGTGCACTGTGTCGGTCACGTCGTCGGATGCCGCGGCATCCGCCAGATCGAGGCGCAGCCGCAGGTCGATCGTGAACTCCTGACCGTTCTCGCGCTCGTGTTCGAAGACGCCGTGGCGTCCGAACACGGTCAGGCCGGTGAGGGCGATCTCGTCCATTCAGCCCTCCCAGGCGTGAGCGATGGCGAGGGCGTCACGGGTCGCTGCGACGTCGTGAACGCGCACGGCCCACACGTCGTAGCGGACGGCGAGGGCGCTGGTCACGGCGGTGGCGAGGTCGCGGCGCTCCTCGGAGACCTCGGCGTCAGCATCCGCCCCCTCCGCACGCTGCAGCGTCTGGGCGAGGAAGCGCTTGCGCGAGGTGCCGATGAGCACCCGGTGACCGAGCCCCGAGATGTCGCCGAGGCCGCGCAGTACGTCCCAGTTCTGGTCGCCCGACTTCGCGAAGCCGATGCCGGGGTCGAGGATGATGCGCGCGGGGGCGATGCCGGCGGCCGCGGCCGCGCCGACGCGCTCGCGCAGCTCGCCGGCGACCTCGCGCGCGGCGCGCAGGTATTCCGCACGGGCGTACATGTCGTCGGACGGGCCCCGCCAATGGCCGATCGCGTAGTCGGCGCCGGATGCTGCGACGGCGGCGAGCATGTCGGGATCTGCCATCCCGCCGGAGACGTCGTTGACGATCCGCGCCCCGGCCCGCACGGCGGCGCTGGCGGTCGAGGCGTTGAGGGTGTCGATGCTCACGGCGATGCCGCGGCCGGCGAGCTCTTCGATCACGGGGATCACGCGCTGCTCTTCAGCGGCTGGTGCGACGCGCTCCGCGCCGGGCCTGGTCGATTCGCCGCCGACGTCGAGCACGGTGGCGCCGGCGTCGCCCAGCGCGAGTCCGTGCGCGATGGCGCTGTGCGGATCGAGGTAGCGGCCGCCGTCGCTGAACGAGTCGGTGGTGACGTTGACGATGCCCCAGATCCCGGTCATGGCCGGTCTCCCCCGATGAGAGCGATCAGTTCTGCGCGTGCGGCCGGCTCGGTGTACTCCCCGCGGGCCGCGATCGTCAGGGTCGAGGCATCCGCCTGGCGGCCGCCGCGCATCGTGACGCAGCCGTGCACGGCATCCAGCACGACGAGCACACCCCGGGTGTCGAGATGCTCAGCGATGGTGTCGGCGATCTGCTCGCCGAGGCGCTCCTGCACCTGCGGGCGGGCCGCGAGCGCCTCGACGACCTTCACGAGCGCGCCGAGACCGACGACCTGCTCGCCGGGGAGGTAGGCGATGTGCGCATGGCCCGCGAACGGCAGCAGGTGGTGCTCGCAGACGGAGCGGAAGCGGATGTCGCGCAGCAGCACGGCGCCGGACGGCAGGGTCTCCGGGGCCGGGCCCCGTGCGACGCTGATGGTACGAGCGAGCGGCGCCGCGGCATCCTCACCGACACCGGCGAAGAACTCTTCGTACAGTTCCGCGACGCGCGCGGGCGTCTGCTTGAGCCCGGGGCGATCCGGGTCTTCGCCGATCGCCTCGAGCAGTTCGCGGGTCAGCCGCTCGACCCGTTCGCGGTCGACGGCCACGATCAGGCCGTCGCCGGGCGCGCCTGCCCAGAGGCGGGGGCGCCGCCGGTCGCACCCTGGGGTGCCGCGGCATCCGCCGACCCCTCGACCGAGGCTGCAGCATCCGCCGGGACGACGCGCTTGGGCATCTCGATCGGCGGGCGATCCGATACCGGACGGTCGTCGCTGGAGAGCCAGAGCGGGCGCTCGGGGAGCTTGCGGATGTCGGAGAAGATCTCGGCGATCTGGTTGTGGTCGAGGGTCTCCTCCTCGAGCAGCGCCAGGGCGAGGCGGTCGAGGGTGTCGCGGTTATCGCTGATCACCTGGTACGCCTCGTCGTGGGCCTGTTCGATGAGAGCGCGCACCTCGACGTCGACGCGTTCGGCGATCGTCTCGGAGTACTCGCGGCCACGGCCCATGTCGCGGCCGGCGAAGGGCTCGCCGCCCTCTGAGCCGAGCTTGACCGGGCCGAGTTCGGTGGTCATGCCGTACTCGATGACCATCTTGCGGGCGATGCCGGTGGCCTTCTCGATGTCGTTGGAGGCGCCGGTGGTCGGGTCGTGGAAGACGAGCTCTTCAGCGACGCGGCCGCCCATCGCGTACGTGAGCTGGTCCTGCAGTTCGTTGCGGGTGACCGAGTACTTGTCGTCGACCGGCATCACCATCGTGTAGCCGAGGGCCTTGCCGCGCGGCAGAATCGTGATCTTCGTCACCGGGTCGGTGTAGTTCATCGCCGCTGCGGCGAGAGCGTGACCACCCTCGTGATACGCGGTGATGAGCTTCTCACGGTCCTTCATAACGCGGGTGCGGCGCTGCGGACCGGCGATGACGCGGTCGATGGCCTCGTCGAGAGCGCGGTTGTCGACCAGCTGCGCGTTCGAGCGGGCGGTGAGGAGCGCCGCCTCGTTGAGGACGTTGGCGAGGTCGGCACCGGTGAAGCCGGGCGTCTTGCGAGCGACGACCTCGAGGTCGACGCTCTTGGCGAGCGGCTTGCCCTTCGAGTGCACTTCAAGAATGTGCAGGCGGCCCTTGAGGTCGGGAGCATCCACCCCGATCTGGCGGTCGAAACGGCCGGGGCGCAGGAGTGCGGGGTCGAGGATGTCGGGGCGGTTGGTCGCCGCGATCACGATGACGTTGGCGTTCGGGTCGAAGCCGTCCATCTCGACGAGCATCTGGTTCAGCGTCTGCTCGCGCTCGTCGTTGCCGCCGCCCATGCCGGCACCGCGGTGACGGCCGACGGCGTCGATCTCGTCGATGAAGATGATCGCGGGGGCGTTCTCCTTGGCCTGGTTGAACAGGTCGCGGACCCGGGATGCGCCGACGCCGACGAACATCTCGACGAAGTCCGAGCCCGAGATCGAGTAGAACGGTGCGCCGGCTTCGCCGGCGACGGCGCGGGCGAGAAGGGTCTTTCCGGTACCGGGAGGGCCGTACAGCAGCACGCCCTTCGGGATGCGGGCACCGATGGCCTGGAACTTCGCGGGGTCCTGGAGGAACTCCTTGATCTCCTCCAGCTCCTCGATCGCCTCGTCGGCACCGGCGACGTCGACGAAGGTGACCGTCGGGGTCTCCTTGCTGACGAGCTTCGCCTTCGACTTGCCGAACTGCATGACCTTGCCGCCGCCGCCCTGCATCGACGAGAGCAGCCACCAGAACAGCAGCCCCAGCAGCACGAGCGGGAGCAGCAGCGAGAGGAACCCGTCGAACCAGGTGGCGCGGGGCACGACGTCGTCGAAGCCGTCCTTCGGGTCGGCCGAGTTGATGGCGGAGACGACCTCGTCGGCACGAGGCTCGACATAGTAGAACTGCACGGTCGTGGAGTCTTCGAACGCCTTCGACAGCGTCATATCGACCCGCTGATCGCCGTCGGTCGTCGTGACCTCGGTGACCGTCTCCCCGGAGAGCAGGTCGAGGCCCTGCTGGGTGGTGATCTGCTTGGGGGCGCCGAGGTTCGAGATCAGCAGGAACCCGCCGAACAGCAAAACACCGATCAGCACCACGTAGAGCAGTGGGTTACGGGTGATCTTCTTCACGTCCATGGTCCGTTCAGCGTATCGCGAGCGCCCTTGGGCCCCGCTGTGATTCGCCCACGGCGTACCCTGTGCCGGTCATCTCCCTCAGGAATACACGTGCGGCGCCAGCACGGCGACATCGCGCAGATTGCGGTAGCGCTCGTCGTAGTCGAGGCCGTAGCCCACGACGAAGTCCGTGGGGATGTCGAAGCCGACGTACTTGCAGTCGATCTCGACCTTCGCGGCCTCGGGCTTGCGCAGCAGGGCGAGCACCTCGATCGATTCGGGGCCGCGCGATTCGAAGTTCTCCAGGAGCCAGCTCAGCGTCAGACCGGAGTCGATGATGTCTTCCACGATCAACACGTGCTTGCCGTGCAGGTCGGTGTCGAGGTCCTTGCGGATCTGCACGACACCGCTGGACTTGGTGCTCGAGCCGTAGCTGGAGACGGCCATCCAGTCCATCGGCGCGTGGATCGGCAGCTCGCGCGCGAAGTCGGCCATCACCATGACCGCACCCTTGAGAACACCGACCAGGAGGAGGTCTTTGCCCTCGTAGTCGCTCGACACCCGAGCGGCGAGCTCCACGAGCTTCGCTCGGATCTGCTCCTCTGTGACGAGGATCTGTGCAAGGTCATCTGGGATCTCCGCGGCGCGCATGCCTCGATTTTAGGTGACACCAGCGCATGGTTCTTCACTACTGTGACGATCGAACGGGTTCGTTGAGCGAGGAGCTCAGCGACGAGTCGAAGCGCAGCCCTCCCCTAACGGGCCGCGAACACGATCCGCGCGCCATGTCGGGCGGCGGTGCACCCGGGCAGATCGATCGGTCCCTGACCTGACCAGTCGGTGACGAGCCGGGCGACTTCAAGGGTCTGCGTCCGCGACAGGCTGGCGCCGAACTCGCTGTGCGCGACGAACCGGATGATCCGATTGCGCAGCGCGGCCGGGTTCGCTGCCAACGCGGGAACGCTGACTGAGATGCCGGCCTCGGCGTGCTCGACGATGTCTTCGATCGTCTCGTGGATCATCTCGTCGAAGGCTTCGGCGTCTTCACGCAACTGCTCGGCCGTACGCGCCAGTGCCTCGGCGATGCCCGGCCCGAGCTCCGATTCCAGCACCGGCAGGACGTTTTCGCGCACGCGCACGCGCACGAAGCGGTGCTCCCGGTTGTGGGGGTCGTGCCAGGGGTCCAGATCGGATGCTGCGCAGACAGCCTCGGTCATCTCCCGCCGCGCCCCCAGCAGAGGGCGCAACCAGCGGACCCCGTCCTCATCCTCCCGCGCGGGAGCCATGCCCTGCAGGCTCGTCGCTCCCGCACCGCGCGCGAGTCCGAGCAGTACCGTCTCGGCCTGGTCGTCGAGCGTGTGGCCGAGCAGGACGGCCGCAGCCCCCTCGCGCGTGGCGATGTCGCGCAGCGCCGCGTATCGGGCGTCGCGCGCGGCGGCCTCCGGCCCGTCGGCAATGCCGGACACCTCGACCCGGGCGACGAGCGATCGGATGCCGAGAGCTTGGGCTTTCGCGGCAGCGGATGCCGCGGCATCCGCTGATCCGTCCTGCAGACCGTGGTCGATCGTCGCGCTCACGACCTCCATCCCGCGCGAGCGGGCTTCGAACGCGGTCGCCGCGGCGAGCGCGAGCGAGTCCGCACCTCCGGACAGCGCGACGACGATAGTCGCAGCATCCGGCACTCCCTCCAGCGCGGTGCGCACGGCTCGGCGGATCTCGGCGACGGCAGGCGACAGGGAGGGCACCCCCCAACGCTACCGACACCCGCGCGGATCTGCCCGTCCGCTGAACGAGCTCATCGGGACGCGTGGGTAAGATTGCTCCGGCATCCACCCGTCTTTCCTGAGGAGCACACGCATGGGCGCACACGACGCCGTCATCGAGATTCCGCGCGGCAGCCGCGTCAAGTACGAAGTCGATCACGAGACGGGGCGAGTCCACCTCGACCGCGTTCTGTACACGACCTTCGGATACCCGGCCGACTACGGCTACTTCGACAACACCCTCGGCGAGGATGGCGATCCGCTCGACGTACTCGTTCTGCTCGACCAGGCTCTCTTCCCCGGCGTCGTCGTCGAGGTGCGCCCCGTCGCCGTCCTGAAGATGAGCGATGAGGCCGGCGGAGACGACAAGCTCGTCGCCGTGCTGTCGAAGGACCCGCGCTGGTCGCACATTCAGGATGTCGGCGACCTGGCCGAGTACACGAAGAAGGAGATCGCGCACTTCTTCGAGCACTACAAGGACCTCGAGCCGAACAAGTGGGTCAAGGTCGACGAGTGGGGGGATGCTGCCGAAGCGCAGCGCATCCTCGACGAGTCGATCGTCCGGTTCGGCGAGCAGCACTGAGCCTGCCGCAGCATCCACGTCAGAAGCCCTCGGCTCCGCGATTCGCGGCCGAGGGCTTCGTCGTCTGGATTCCGCCGGTCAGACGGAGATGCCGCGTGCGGCCATGAAGTCGATCGGGTTGGTGTAGGCACCGTTGATGTACACCTCGTAGTGCAGGTGGCATCCGAACGAACCGCCGGTGTTGCCCTCGTACGCGATGACCTGGCCGGCGCGAACCCACTGGCCGGCGCTGACCGCGAATGAGCTGATGTGGCCGTATCCGGTGCCGATTCCACCGCCGTGCTGAATGCGGACGTAGTTGCCGTAACCGCCGTTCCAGCTCGCGTAGTCGACTGTTCCGGACTGTGCGGCGAAGATCGGACTGCCGCATCCGGCCGCGAGGTCGACGCCGTAGTGCCAGCTCGACGAGCAGCCGTTGGCGTTGCACTGTGATTCACGGGGGCCGTATCCAGAACTGCGCCATCCGCCGTGCGGGCGCACCCAGCCGCCGCTTCCAGCGGAGCCGCCTCCACCGCCGCCGCCTCCTCCGCCGCCGCTTCCGCCACCACCGCCGCCGCCACCGTTGTTGTTGTTCCTGGCAGCTTCTTCGGCGGCTTTCCGCTTGGCCTCTTCGGCTGCCTTGCGGCGAGCTTCGCGGATGCGCACGCCCTCTTTATAATCCGCGACGGTCTTGGCCGTCGAGTCCTTGAGAGCGGCGAGCTGCGCTTCGAGAGTGGCGAGGTTCTCGGTCTGTTCGTTGAGGGCCGCTTCAGCGGCCTCGGCCGCTTGCTGAGCGGCGATCATCTTCTGCTCGGCGATCTTCTGCAGGCGGTCACGCTCGGTGCGGGCGACGACGGCCTGGTCGCTGAGCAACTGCGCGGAGTCTCGGGCGGCGACGGCCTGGTCGTACACCGACTGGTTGTAGCCGAGCAGCTTGTCCATCGTGCCCAGCCGCGAGAGCAGCTCGTCGGCGTTCGCAGCGGACCCCGCGAAGAAGAGTTCGAGGGCGGTGTCATCGCCGCCGTTGCGGTAGAGTTGCGCGGCGACCTGACCGGCCTTGCGTGCGGATTCCTCGGCGATCTGCGCCTGGGCGTCAGCCTGCGACTGGAGTTCCTCAGCCTTCGCGATGGCGCCGAAGTATTCCTGCTGGGCTTCGAAGTACTCGTCACCGGCGGCCTCGGCGGCGGCTTGGGTCTCGGCGACCTTCTGGGTGAGCGACTGGATGAGCCCCTCGATGCGCGAGACCTCGGCAGCCTTGGCCGCCTGGTTGCCCTTGGCGCGCTGGACGTCATCCCAGCTGGGGTAGCTGGCGGCGTACGCGGCACTCACTCCGGTGCCGACGCCGAAGGCGCTGAGTGCTGCGACTCCGATCGCACCGAGCCCGAGGGCGTTGCGCCGAGTGAGCGCGCCCTTCTGCCAGAAGGTACGACGCTCGGCGATGCTGGGCGCACAGTTGCAGGAATCACCTGCCTCAAGCGCAGCATCCATGGGAGACTGCTCGGCGTTCACACGGCCCCTTCCCGCCGGATTCACACATGACACACTAACAACATCTTTAACATCCGCAACAGTGGCCTCGGATGAATCATGGGTCGTGTGCTCTTCATCGTGGGCCCGAAACGCCCGGACGTACCGCAGGCTCGCCCTCGATTGGTGTTTTCGACGCGTCATCCTTTATGCTTGAGCGTCGGCTGGGAAGTCCTCACGGATGCCCTTCGGCCCCATCGTTTAGCGGCCTAGGACGCCGCCCTTTCACGGCGGTAGCACGGGTTCGAATCCCGTTGGGGTCACTCCATCCGATACAATTTCATAAGCATGGCCCTGTAGCGCAGTTGGTTAGCGTGCCGCCCTGTCACGGCGGAGGTCGCGGGTTCAAGTCCCGTCAGGGTCGCTCCGGTGTCGGGCCTTCTTTCGAGAGGGCCCTTCGCGTAGGATGCGGCATCATGTGCCGCACGGCTCTGTAGCTCAGTTGGTAGAGCGCACGACTGAAAATCGTGAGGTCACGGGATCGACGCCCGTCGGAGCCACTGAGACCCTCGTGTGGCTTCTACTCACGGGGGTTTCTTCATTTCCCCGCAGGTATTTGCTCCCCCGTGCTGGCCGTTGAGCGAGCGCAGCGAGACGAAACGCGCCGAGCGAGCGCAGTGAGTCGAAGCGTCGTGCCGGTGTGCCGGTTCTGTGCCGGTTGGTTTTCAGCGTCACAGTGGACACCTGCAGATCTTTAGATAAAGTATCCTTTAACGAAACCCGCTTTAAATAAAGGATTTAAGGATTTACACTAGAGAAATGAAGTCCACCCCGCTCCCGGTGAAGCGCGCGCTGCGCAGCATCGGTCAGAACATTGCAACGCAGCGCAAGTTGCTCGGCTTGACCGCGAAGATGGTCGCAGAGCGCGCGGGAACCACCCCGCCCACCGTCAGCAAACTGGAGAGGGGCGACGGTGCGTCCTTGGAGATCACGATGAGCGTTCTCCGCGTCCTGGGCCTCATGAACGAGGTGGTCACCGCTACGGATCCGTACGAGACCGACCGCGGTCGTCTCATGGCTGACGAGGCGCTCCCCGTTCGCGTGAGAGTACGTGGCGATGTCTGAGCCGATTGAGGTCACGACAGTCATCGCGGGCCAGGACGTCCTGGCCGGCCGAATTCACCGCACACGCGCCACCGGGACCTTCACGTACGACGACGACTATCTCCGTAACCGTGCATCCTTCGCCTTGGTGCCCATGCTCGGCCTCCATCGAGGCGCGTTCCCCATGGCCGCGTCGAACCCCTTCAGCGACTCTGCACCAGATACGTGGGGACGGAAGGTGCTCAACCGCGACGTCGGGCGAACACTCGATGAGATCAGCCTGATACTTGGTGTCAGCGACGAGAGCCGTCAGGGCGCCACCAGATTCTGGGAAGACGGAACTCCCCGCGCCGACGGGCACGGTGTCCCCGCGGAATCAGACCTCACCGAGCTGCTGCGTGTGGCCGACCAGATCGAACGCAACGAGCGCGACATCGACAACGTCGCCGTGCGTCGACTCTTCCGCGCGACGGGATCATTGGGCGGCGCACGCCCGAAGGCGAATGTGCGCCTTGGCACAGAACTGTGGCTGGCCAAGTTCCCGAAGCCCAACGGCGACGACTGGAACAAGATGGCGTGGGAGGCGGTCATGCTCGAACTCATGGGCCGCGTCGGCATCAAGGTCCCCGCACACACGATAAAGCAGTTCACCGTTGACGGCGAACGACGCACTGTGCTGCTCGTGAAGCGATTCGACCGCTCAGATGACGGCGCCAGAACCCCGTACATCTCTGCGATGACTGCTCTGGAAGCGCTCGACGGTGATGGTGGCGACTGGGTCGACGTCGTCGACTTCGCGCGTGTGAACGGCGCCGATGCCCGCGAACTCTGGCGGCGAGCTCTGTTCGGCGCCGCGGTAGGAAACCTCGATGATCACCTGCGCAACCACGGGTTCCTGCGCCGAGGAAACAGCTGGCAGCTCTCCCCTGCCTTCGACGTCAACCCTGAGCCACTGGGCGATGGCGACGATCATCAGCTCTCGCTGGGTGGAGAGAAAACCGTCACCGTGGAGGCGCTGAGACAGCGCGATTCACTCCAACTGTTCGGCGTGCGCGGCGCCGACGCAGACGAGTTCGTGAGTGAGCTGCGCACCACACTCGCCGACGCGAGCAGGCGGGCGGCGGCGAACGGCGCCGATCCACGATCAGTGGCCGTGATGGAAGATCGCATCACATCCGCGATCGAAGCGCTTTAGCCCCTCGCCATCGCGGGGTTGCCCTTCAGCACATGGTCCCTGCGAGTATGGATGTCGTGAACAGAGAATACGGAACCGATGGGAACACCAAAGGCAACAAAGCCGCGGGCGTCGCGCGCAGCATCGCGCGGGGCCTGAAAGAGATCTCACCGAAGGGCGTGCACCCCGCGCTCATCCCCGGCGTGGGGGTGGAGCAGACCGGACGCGTGTATCGCACGGAATGGCTGGTGTTCGGGATCGCCGCGGCGTTCGTCCTCGGGTTCATCGGCTGGGGCGTCTTCGCTGGCGACCACCTCGCATCGACCGCACAGACCGCGCTGAACTGGGTCATCCAGTACACCGGAGTGTTCTTCACCACCGTGGCGACGGCGATCCTGCTGTTCATGATCTACCTCGGGGTCAGCCGCTACGGCCGTATCAAACTCGGGCGCGACGACGAAGCCCCCGAGTTCTCGATGTTCTCGTGGATCTCAATGCTGTTCGCCGCAGGCATGGGTATCGGCCTGGTCTTCTGGGGCGCCGCGGAACCGCTGACCTTCTTCGAGAAGCCGCCGCCGGGAACGGTCGAGGCCGGAACGCTCGAGGCGATGCAGACGGCACAGGCGCAAGTGCTGTACCACTGGGGTCCGCAGGCCTGGGCGTTCTACGCCTTGGTGGGCATCGCGATCGCATACGGCTCGTACCGCCGCGGTCGCACTCCCCTCATCTCCTCGGTCTTCGCCCCCCTCCTCGGAGAGAGCAAGACCACCGGTCCGCTCGGCAAGACGATCGACATCTTCTCGATCCTCGTGACGCTGTTCGGAACTGCAGCGTCTCTCGGCCTCGGCGCCCTGCAGATCGGCCACGGCGTCGAGATCATCGCCGGTATCGGCGAACTCGGCAATGGTGTGCTCATCGCCGTCATCGCCGTCCTCACCGCCTGCTTCATCGCCTCCGCCGCATCGGGCGTGTCCAAGGGCATCCAGGCCCTGGCGAACATCAACTCCGTCGCGGCCATCGTCCTGGCACTCTTCGTGTTCTTCGTCGGCCCGAGTCTGCTGATTCTGAATATGATTCCGGCGATCGCGTTCGAGTTCATCAACGACCTCCCGCAGATGATGGGCCGCACCGGTGCGCAGGGCGCTGCGGCAGAGCAGTTCCTCGCCACCTGGACGATCTTCTACTGGGCATGGTGGATCTCGTGGTCGCCGTTCGTCGGCATGTTCATCGCGAAGATCTCCCGAGGCCGCACGATCCGCCAGTTCGTGCTGGTCGTGATCGCCGTTCCATCCCTGATCTCCATGGTCTGGTTCGCGATCTTCGGAACCACCGCGATCGATCAGCAGATGAACGGGGCGGAGCTCTCGGTGAAACCACCCGAGAACGTGCTCTTCGGCGTGCTCGAGAATCTCCCGCTCACGGAGATTACGAGCATTCTGCTGATGCTCCTCATCGCGATCTTCTTCATCACCGGTGCCGACTCGGCATCTCTCGTCATGGGAACGATGTCGCAGCAGGGTCGCCCCACTCCGGCACGCTGGGTCACGATCACCTGGGGAACCCTCGTGGGTCTGATCGCCGCCGTGCTGCTCGTCAGCGGAGCGGACGGACGCGGTCTGCGCGCGTTGCAGAACGTGACGATCATCGCGGCGCTGCCGTTCGCCCTCATCCTGGTGTTCATGATGATCGCGTTGATGAAGGATCTCAGACGCGATCCGCTGATCCTGCGTGAGAAGTATGCCAAGCAGACGCTCCGGCACAGCGTGCACGCCGGTCTGGAGGAGTACGGCGACGACTTCGCGCTCATTCCGGCCGAATACGACCACACCCAGGACGGCTACCCCTGGATCGATGAACCGGTCGACGAAGCATTCGCCGAAGTCTTCCAGGCCTCTACCCAGGAGGTCGCCGTGGCGGACGATGCAGAGGCCCCGATCGAGTCGGATGCCATGGCCGAAGAACCTTCCGGCGAAAGTCACGCCGAAGAGCGATAGTCCGCGCCGGGGTCTCGGCGAGCACCGACGCGGAGACCCCGACCGGCGGATGAGGACTACGACGCGTCGAGCCCGGCGGTGAGCCGGGCGAGATCGGCGACGACATCGCTCAGCTGGCCGGTCTTCGCAAGCACGGCCCGCTGGCGCATCGCGCCGTTGCCGCGTGTGAAGATCCGCTCGATCTGCTCGTCGACGAGCGCCTCGTCGCCGTTCGCGCGCAGCGCCTGCCGAACGTGGTCGACGAAGTCGGAGACGATGTCGCGCGCCGCACGCGGTCTCAGCGTCTGCGGGTCGATCAGCTCGCCCTCGATTCCGAACCGACCGGCCTGCCAGTTCATCAGGCGCAGCATGGCGATCGCGTGGTTCGGTGGTTCGTCCCCCGCAGACCATTCAGCTGCAGCGGTGTCGACCAGGCCACGGCACAGTGCCGCGATCAGTGCCGTGTCCGCGGCATCCGGGCAGACGTCCGTCACGCGGATCTCCACCGTCGGATAGTGGCGCGACAGACGCGCGTCGAAGTAGACCATCCCCTCGTCCAGGATCGCGCCGGAGGCGACCATCGACGCGACGAGAGCGTGATATCGCTCGGCCGTTCCGAACAGCTCGGCCGGGCCCGCCGACGGCCAGCGCACGATGGCCTGCGAGCGGAAGCTCGCGTACTTCGTGTCGTCACCCCGCCAGAACGGTGAGTTCGCGCTCAGCGCGAGCAGAGCGGGCAGCCAGCCGCGGATGCGATCGAGCACACCCACACCCTCGTCGTCGGATCCCACGGACACGTGCACGTGGCACGCTCCGGTGAGCTGCTCGGTCGTCGTGAGTCCGAAGTGCTCGACCATCTGCAGATATCGGGGCTCTCCGACGATCGCGGCGCCGACCGGCAGCGGTGACGTCCCCGATGCGATGACCCGGGCACCCGCACGTCGTGCCGCATCGATCGCGTACTTCCGCCACGCACGCACCCCGTCACCGAGGGCGACCATATCCGTGTGCGGCACCGTGTCCGTCTCGATCTGCTGCTGCTGGAGCTCGTGCTCGAGCGAGCCGCCCGGCGGCTGGTGCTCGGCTGCCATCCGCGCTGCACCGCCGGATGACGCACGATCGGCCGGCTCGGCGGGCCGTGCGGCTTCACCCGCGTACCGCAGCGTGCGGGCGGCTACCGCGCGGGGTCGCCCGCTCTCGGCATCCACCAGCAGCAGTTCTTCCTCTACGCCGACCGTTCGCATGGCCACCAGTGTGGCGGGAGCCCGCGCTGCAGCAGAGCCCCTTGCGCGCCGCGCGCAAGGCGTGAGATGTTATTTCGTCGTATCGCGCGACCGAATCGGGATGATGAGAGGAGACCGCACCGTGTGCCGACTGCTCGGCTATGTCACCACCCACCCGACCTCGGTGGTCGACGTGCTCGGACGCGAAGACTTCGACACGTTCACCGCACTCACCGAGGTGCACGGTGACGGGTGGGGAATGGCCTGGCACCGCTCGCTCGATGACGCCACCGAAGCGACGTCGTCGGCGCTCAACGCATCGATCGACCCGCGTTACGCGAAACTCGCGGATCAGGCGCTCGGATGCTGCGGGCTGGTGCACCTGCGCTGGGCGACCGGCGGGCTGCCGGTCTCGCCCGAGAACACCCATCCGTTCACCTCCGACGGATACGCCTTCGCCCACAACGGCCACGTCGCGCCGATCGATCACCTCGAGGCGCAGCTCAGCGCGGCGTCGCGCGCGAAGCTCGTCGGCGACACCGACAGCGAGCGCTACTTCCGCCTCATCATGCAGTGCATCGACGACGTCGATGACGAGCCCCAGGGTGTCACCCGCGCGCTCGAGATCCTGGTGCGCGAGTTCCCGAACTCGAGTCTCAACGCCCTGCTCCTGACGCCGCGCAGGCTGTTCGCGATCCACATCAACAGCCGTGTCGATTCGCCCGTCGAAGCTCTCCGAGAGCTCTTCGAATCGGATGAGGCAATGCCCGCGAGCCACGCGACCGAGTACTACGCGATGGACTACCGGGTCACCGACGATGCCGTCCACGTCATCTCGAGCGGGGTCGATGCGGAGGGATGGACGCGCGTCCCCGAAGACACCGCTGTGATGATCGATCTCGCGACCCGCGAAATCACGCGCCTGCACCCGGTACCGCTCGCGTAGCCGCGATACGCTGGCCACCAGCATCCGAGAATCTCGACGATGAAACGAGGGCGACGTGATGAGCACGATCGACGACTGGACGCGCCTGTGCAACCTGCTGGACGATGACCCCGAGTTCGCGCCCGCCGTCCTCGACGCCATCGAGGCGGGTGATGAGCCGTGGGACGCGCTCATCGACGCGCTGGACGACGCCGGTGGCCTCGCTTACCTCGACCGCGGCGACACCGGAGATGAGCTGGCCGACGCGCTGCCCGCCCTCCCCCGCGTCTTCCGCACCGGCGTCGAGTTCGACGAGGTCGGCGACATCGGCGCCCTCGGCGATGCGATCCGCAGGGCCGACGAACTGCTGGCACCGCACGGGCTCGGTCTGCTGCACATCGAGGATCCCGAAGACGAAGATGCCCACCCGCTGGTCGCCATCCCGACCACCGACGTCGACGAGATCGTGGCGCTGATCGCGAGACTGTCCGACTGATTCGCCACATTCGCCATCGGATGCTGAAACCGCTGTCCTGACTCGAGAGAATGGACGAATGGCCACCGAACGACGCCCCCGGCTGCTGACGCTCCTGCGCCGGGCGATCCGCACCGACCCCGACCGGGTCGCCCTCACCGAGGCCAACACGGTGATCGGCGAGACCGTGGTCGTCAAGATCCTCGATCTCGCCCTGCGGATCGGCGAATCGATGTTCGCCGTCGGCGCCTCGGCCCACGACGTCACCTTCGCGATCATCCGCGTCTCAAAGGTCTACGGACTCACCGGCGTGCACGTCGACGTCAACTTCGACGCGATCAGCGTCTCGTACCACCGCGGCGAAGAGGACTGGCCGACGACCCTGGTACGCGTCATACGGGCCTCCTCCCCCGACCACGCGAAGCTGCAGCGACTGCAGGCGCTCCTCGTCGACATCACCGATGGAATGGACCTCGACGAGGCCCGCCTCGCCTTCCGCATCGTCCGACGCACCCCGTTCCTGTATCGCCCGATCGTCGTCATCTTCTCGCGCGCCCTGCTCACCGTCGGCGTCGCGATTCTGTACGGGGCGACGCCGATCATCATCGGGCTGAGCTTCCTCGCCGCCCTCGCCGTGGCCTACGCCCAGGCCGGCCTCGCACGCCTGCAGGTGCCGCTGTTCTTCAGTCAGATCACCGGCGGGTTCATCATCACTGCCGTCACGGCCATCGTCTCCGCGCTCGGCGACGCCGGCATCGCGCCCTTCGTCGACGCGCAGCCGTCGATCATCGTCGCCGCCGGGATCGTGCTCATGCTTTCCGGCCTCACCGTCGTCGGAGCCGCGCAGGATGCCATCGACGGCTTCGCACTCACCGCCGTCGGCCGCATCCTCGACCTCACCATGCAGACCCTCGGGGTGGTCCTCGGCATCCTCATCGGGCTGGAGGTCGCCCGCCTCTTCGGCATCGGCATCCCGCTCCCCACCAACGCGATCCCGTTCGGGGAACCCGTGGCGCAGGTCGGCGGCGCGATCATCATCGCTGTCGCCGTCGCGCTGTTCAACGGCGCCGGCGCGCGCATCATGATCGTCAGCGCCGTGCTCAGCACCATCGCGATCTTCGGTTACAGCTCTACCCTTGCGCTGGGCATCCAGCCGGGCGGTGCCAGCGCCATCGGCGCGCTGCTGGCGAGCTTCATCGGCATCATCACGGCGCGCGGTGTGCACGTTCCGTCGGTCGCCGTCACGACGGCGGCGATCGTGCCCCTCGTTCCCGGAACGGCGGTCTTCCGCGGGCTGCTCGGTGTCGTCGACTCCGACGGGACGGCCGAGGGGATGCTGGACGGCATCGGCCCGCTCGTCCTGGCAGCATCCATCGGCATCGGTCTCGCCGCAGGCGCCTCCCTCGGTCTGTACCTGGGCACCCCGCTGCGTGCGACGCTCGCCACGGTCTCTCGCTCGCGCTCGCGGCTCAGGCGCTGACGCCCCGTGCCGGGGGCCGCATCGGCCGGACACGTCGCTCCAGCATTGCGGCGAGCGCGATGATCTTCGCCTCGCCGCCCGGGCGACCGATCAACTGCACGCTCACCGGATGCCCCGTCGCATCCGCCATCACCGGTACCACGATCGCCGGCAGCCCGACGACGTTCACGAAGCTCGAGTACGGCGCGTAGCGCACCTGCTGCGAGAAGTTCCGGGCCGCATCCTCGGCGTCGAACCAGCCGATCGGCTGCGGCGACAGCGCGAGCGCCGGCGTCAGCACCGCGTCGAACGGCGCGAATGCCGTGATCGTCTCACGCTCGAACACGGTCGCTGCGGCGAGCGCCCCGAGAACCTGCGCGCCGGTGAGCCGCCTCCCCTCGCGCACCAGCCACGCCGTGATCGGCTCGACGAGTTCTAGCTCGGCTTCGGAGAGGGTCATGCGGGCAGCGCTCGTGCGCCAGATGGTCGTGAACATCTCGGCATACCCGCGCGGGCGCCAGTCGAACCCGTCGGCTGCGACGCCGGCATCCGCCAGCAGTTCCGCCGCCACCGTCACAGCACGCGCGGCGTCGGGGTCGAGTCGGATGTCGTCGTCGTCATCCCAGGGTGACACCGTCGTGACACCGACCCGGGCGGAGGTCGTATCGGCCGTCGCCGCGTCGACGAACGGACCGCCACCGAGAGCTGCCGTCGCGTACGGATGGGGCCGCCCGGACGCCTGGACGTCGAGCAGCAGCGCGGCATCGGCGACCGTGCGGGCGATGGGCCCGGCGACGGAGAGCCCGCCGGGGCTGTCGAGCCCCGAGGCGAACGGCACCCGGCCGCGCGACGGTTTGATGCCGACCACGCCGACCGTGGCGGCCGGGATGCGGATCGAGCCGCCGCCGTCGGATGCCGGAGCAAGAGGCAGCAGCCCCGCAGCCACCGCGGTTGCAGCCCCGCCGCTCGACCCGCCGGCACCGTTCGCAGGATTCCACGGGTCGCGTGCGGGCGGAGCGATCTGCGTCTCGGTGTAGCCGGTCAGCCCGAACTCGGGGGTGTTGGTCTTGCCGAGGCTGATGCCCCCGGCCTCATCGAGCACAGCGGCCTGGTCGGCCGTCGCATCCGGGATGAAGTCCGCTCGTCCGTGCCCGGCGCTGTGCAGGCGTGACCCGAATCGGGTCGGCACCCCCGCACGCGGCACGAGATCCTTGTCCGCGAACGGCAGGCCCCACAGCGCCCCATCCGGCTCGGTGAGCGTTGCGGCCCGGGCGAGCGCGGCGTCAGCGGTCACCTCGACGAACGCGCCGAGCCCGCCATCGAGCCGGGCGATGCGGTCGAGGTAGTGCCGGGTGAGGTCGACCGGGCTGAGCTCGCGGGCGCGCAGCGCCGCCAACTGCTCGATAGCCGTCAACTCGTGCAGCGAGGTCATGCCTCGAGCCTACGGGCCTCCCCCACCGCGCACGTCGCCCCTCCACCGATCGGTGGACGCTGAAATCCGCCGTCCGACCACTGGCGGCACCACCCCGCGGCACGCCACTCTGGAAGCATGAGCGAGAACGTGATCCAGGTACGCGACCTCCATAAGAGCTACGGCGGCTTCACCGCGGTCGGGGGCATCGACTTCGACATCCGCCGCGGCGAAACGTTCGCCCTACTGGGGCCCAACGGTGCCGGAAAATCCACGACGATCGAGATCCTCGAGGGCTACCGGCACCGCAGCTCCGGCGAGGTGCGCGTGCTCGGCGTCGATCCGCAGCGCGGCGGGCTGGAGTGGAAGTCGCGCCTCGGCATCGTGCTGCAGTCGACCGGTGAGGCGGGAAACTTCACGGTGAGCGAGCTGCTGACCGAGTTCGCCGGTTACTACCCGCACGCCCGCAACGTCGACGAGGTGATCACCTCGGTCGGCCTCGAACAGAAGCGGAAGACGCGGATCGGCAAGCTCTCGGGCGGACAGCAGCGTCGCCTCGACGTCGCCCTCGGCATCGTCGGACGGCCGGAGCTGCTGTTCCTCGACGAGCCGACGACCGGGTTCGACCCCGAAGCTCGCCGCCAGTTCTGGGATCTCATCAACCGACTCAAAGCCGAGGGCACCAGCATTCTGCTCACCACGCACTACCTCGACGAGGCCGCCCAGCTCGGTGATCGCGCCGCCGTGATCACCGGGGGTGAGATCGTGGCGATGGGCCGGATCGACGAGATCGGCGGGCCGGATGCCCGCACGCCCCGCGTCCGCTGGACGGACCGCGACGGCACCCCACACGAGCAGCGCACCGATGAGCCCGGCGCCGTCGTGGCCGATCTGCACCGCCGCGATGGAGAGCCCGCAGGGCTCGAGATCGTCCGGCCGAGCCTGGAGGACATCTACCTGGACCTCATCCGGGAGGAGTCCGCGGGCGACATCCCTTCGAACACGCACGCCACTGCCGCTGCGTCGGCGACCGCTCAGGAGCTGTGAACATGACCACCACGTCCACCACGACCACCGCCTCACGCACCACGAACTTCGGTCTGGCCCGCACCGTCCGCCTCGGGTTCCGCCGCATCGGCCTGGAACTGCGCCAGTACTTCCGCGCCGGCGACCAGGTCTTCTTCACCTTCCTCTTCCCGACACTGATGTACGTCGTGTTCGCGACGATCTTTACGAGCGACATCGGCGATGGCGCGGACATGGTGAGCATGTCGACCTACTACCTGCCCGGTCTGATCGCCGGTGCCATCCTGCTCTCCGGTGTGCAGGGCCCGGCGCTCGAGATCGCCGCAGAGAAGAGCGACGGCACGCTCAAGCGACTCGGCGGTACGCCGGTCTCGCCCGTGACCTACTTCATCGGCAAGCTCGGCGAGGTGTTCGTCACCGCCGTCCTGCAGATCGCGCTGCTGATCGCCGTCGCCGTGGTCGTCTACCAGGTTGAGCTGCCGACGGATGCCGCGGCCTGGGGCCGATTCGCATGGATCTTCGTGCTGGGACTCACCACCTGCACCCTGCTCGGCATCGCCCTGTCGTCCGTGCCGCGCTCGGGAAAAACCGCCTCCGCGGTCGTGATCCCGATCGTGCTGCTCATCCAGTTCATCTCCGGTGTCTACATCGCGTTCTCGATGCTGCCGGAATGGCTGCAGAACGCCGCCGGCGTGCTGCCGGTGAAGTGGATCGCCCAGGGCATGCGCTCGGTGTTCCTGCCCGACTCGTTCGCGACCGCCGAGGTCAGCGGCTCCTGGGATCTCGGCCTCATCGCGCTCGTGCTCGTCGGGTGGCTCGTGATCGGACTCGTGCTCAGCCGGCTCACTTTCCGCTGGATCCACCGCAACGGGTGACAGAGTAGGACGCATGCGCAGCACCATCCACCGCGAGCAGCTGGGCTGGGACGTCGCCGGCGGTGCCCTGTTCGTCGTCTTCACGGTCATCGCGTTCACGGATGAGCCGCGGACTCCCGGCTCGCGCGCGATTCAGGTCGCCATCGCCGCCAGCATCCTCGCCGTCTACGCGTTCGGTGCGCGCCGCTATGTCAGCATCCGCGACTCGCCTGAGCCCTCGCCGCTGACGTCGGGGCTGGTGCAGGCGAGTCTCATCGTGCTCCTCGCGATCGGTACGTCGATCGAACCGAACATGCTGCTGCTGCAGACGATCGTGCTGCCGCTGCTCTGGATGACTTCGCTCTCCGTACGCCAGTCACTGCTCGTGACGCTGGCGAACGCGGTCCTCCTGGGGCTCGCGTACTCGGCGTGGGGAGGCTTCCAGCAGGACACCATCGTCGCCGGTTTCTTCACGGCGGGGCTGTCCGCGGCGTTCAGCATCGCCCTCGGTCTGTGGATCACCCGCATCGCCGAGTGGGGTGCTGAGCGCGAGCGCCTGCTCGCAGACCTCACCCAGGCGCAGGCGAAGCTGAAGTCGGTGAGCCGCGAGGCCGGTGCGACGGCCGAACGTGAGCGCCTTGCCCGCGAGGTGCACGACACGATCGCGCAGACCCTCACGAGCATCGTGATGCTGGCCGAACGTGCCCGCCACGACGGGTCGGCCGAGACGATCACCCTGATCGAGGATGCTGCGCGAGATGCGCTGCGCGAGGCACGAACACTCGTGGTCGTCGAATCGCCGGCGACGGCCCCCTCGGGCTCGCTCGCGCAGGCGCTGCAACGGCTCGGCGATCGGTTCCAGCGCGAGACGGGGGTGATCGTGCGCGTCGATGCGTCCGACTGCGACGTCCCGCGCGACATCCAGGTCGTGCTGCTGCGCTGCGCCCAGGAGGGGCTCGCGAACGTGCGCAAGCACGCCCAGGCGAGCACCGCGACCGTCGGTCTCGAGATCGGCGACGAGGCGACGCTCACCGTGCGCGACGACGGGCAGGGTCTGCGGGACGCATCGATCGACGACGGTCACGGGTTCGGGTTGTCCGGCATGCGTGAGCGGGTCGACCTCGTCGGAGGAGCGCTGGGCGTGACGGATGCCGCACCTCGCGGTACCGCACTGACCGTGCGCATCCCGCTGATCGCCGAGACGACCTCGACCCCAGAGCAGGTACCCGAATGATCCGCGTCATCGTGGCTGACGACCATCCCATCGTGCGCTCCGGCATCGTCGGACTGCTCTCCCTCGACGACGGCCTCGAAGTCGTGGGCGAGGCAGCAGACGGTGTCGAACTGATCGAGCTCGCCCATGAGCTGCGGCCCGACGTTGTGCTGATGGATCTGCGGATGCCGCGGCTCTCGGGAGCGGAGGCCACGGCCCGCCTCGCAGCGGAGCTGCCGGAGATCCGCGTGCTCGTGCTCACCACCTACGAGAGCGACGATGACATCCTCGGTGCGATCGAGGCTGGGGCGAGCGGCTATCTGCTGAAGGCCGCTCCGCAGGAGGAGATCGTCGCCGGCATCCGCTCGGTCGCCGGTGGCCATACGGTGCTCGCCCCGTCCATCGCCGCGACGCTCGTGGCGCGCATGCGCACACCCGAAGAACGCCCGCAGCTGAGCCCGCGCGAGCTCGAGGTGCTGCGGCTCGTCGCCGCCGGCGGCAGCAACCCCGCGATCGCGAGAGAGCTGTTCATCGGCGAGGCCACCGTCAAGACCCACCTGTTGCACGCTTTCGAGAAGCTCGGGGTCTCGGACCGCACGCGTGCCGTCACCCTCGCGCTGGAGCTGGGCCTGCTGTAGTTATCGGCTCGCCCTGACCGATCGGCGTCAGACTCGCCGGAGCTGTGCGGCCGCCGGGCAGTCGAAGGGATCGCGGGCTGCCAGGCCGACCCGGTTGAGGTACTCGATCACGATCCCGTACGAGCGGATCAGCGTCGTCTCGGTGTAGGGCACGTTGTTGGATGCGCAGTAATCGCGCACGATCTCGCGTGCCTTGGCCAGGTGCAGGCGCGGCATGCTCGGGAACAGGTGGTGCTCGACCTGGTAGTTCAGTCCGCCCATCAGCCAGGTGGCCCACCAGCCGCCGCTGATGTTGCGCGAGGTGCGCACCTGCTTCGTGAAGAAGTCGAGCCGCGCACCGGGAGCGATGATCGGCATGCCCTTGTGGTTCGGGGCGAACGAGGCCCCCATGTACACGCCGAATACCGCGAGCTGCACGCCCAGGAATGCGAAGGCCATGCCGAGCGGCAGCAGCAGGAAGACCGGGGTCAGCAGCAGCGCGAAACGCAGCGCGATGAGACCCAGCTCGGTCCAGCGCCCCTTCACACCGCGCTTTGTGACGAGGTACTTGATGCTGAGGTAGTGCAGGTTCAATCCCTCGAGCGTGAGCAGCGGGAAGAACAGCCACCCCTGCTTGCGGGTGATCAGCCGGATGAGGCCGCGGGAGCGCGCAGCATCCTCGTCGAGGAACGAGATCGTGTCGACCTCGATGTCGGGGTCTTTGCCGACCATGTTCGGGTTGCCGTGGTGCTTGGTGTGCTTGCTGTCCCACCACGAGTAGCTCATGCCGACGACGCCCGCGAGAACGCGTGCCAGCCGGAAGTTCTTCGGCCCCGAGGCGAGGATCTGCCGGTGCGCGGCCTCGTGCGCGAGGAACGCGATCTGCGTGAAGACGATGCCGAGGGCGCCCGCGATGAGCAGCTGGAACCAGCTGTCACCGAGCAGGATGAAGCCGGTGATGCAGCCGCCGAGGGCCAACAGGATGCCGGCGGCGACGGTCGCGTAGAACCAGCGTGCGCGGTTCAGCAGACCGGTTTCGCGGATCACCTGCAGCACGTTCTTGTACGCGTGCGTCATCGGCGGGAACTCGGCGTTGCCGGAGTAGGTCTGACGAATCGGTCCGAGTGTGCCGGTCGATTCGATGTCGGTGGGTGTGGAGATGCTGTTCTCCTGCCGATCGGAGCCCTTGAGCCGTATGAAGCCAAGGGCGGATGCCGATCGCTGGTCCCAGGCTAACCCGAGCCGTATGCGTCTTCCTGTATACGTCGAGAATGTCAGGCGCGTGAGCCGCGCAGATGCCCGCGGAGGGTCTGCGCGAACGAGCGCGCACGCCGCTGCGTCGAGCCCTCGAGAGCCAGGCGGGCATCGGCGAGGGTCGCGAAGGAGCCGAGCTCGGTGCCGTGGTTGTCGCGGACGACGTGGCCGTCGGCGTCGAGCTCGACGAAGCCGGCGAACTCGCCGCCGCGGGTCGCGACGTGAACGTCGTCGTCGGCCTGCTTCCAGGACAGGGATTCGGGTGGGTGGGTGGTGGTCTTGCTCATGGTCATACTCATTGTTCGGTCGTGCACATTGCTGTGCGGACGCGCGCGAGCGCATCCTGAATTCTGGAGATCGAGAGCGGATACCGCGCGCATCGGTGTGCGCGGTCCTTTACGGCCCTGATCAGTGGCGACGTGCGTGCCGAAATCGCGGCAGAACATCACGTTGCACCACCAGTCTAGCGCAATCGGCCCACGGAGTGCGGATCGGCGGAATGCGGATCAGAGCTCACCCGGGCGCATCGCCTCGGCGTCGATCGCGCGAATGATGCGCTGCGCCGCCGTGTCCGTCGTCGCCGCGGCATCCCCTTCCGAAGCGGCGCGCGTGCGCGACCGCCGCGGCGCGTAGACGAACAGCGAGTGAAAGAGGAACCGTGCGAAGAAGGCGACCACCAGCGAGATCGCCGTCGCGAGCACACTGGAGATGTGCCAGGTCTCGACCATGAGCACCATGATCGGGATGCGCAGCGCAGCCTCGACGTTGTTGAAGGTGAACGAAGCCGCGAAGCGCGCCCACACGCCGCGGGCGTCGCCGCGCATGTCGCCGAACACGAACCGCTCCTGCAGCAGGAAGTTGCCGATGATCGTGGCCTCGGCACCGATCATCGCCGCCCACACGTACGGCATGCCGAGGGTGGTGAGCAGCCACATGATGCCGAGGTTGGCCAGGGCGCCGATGGCGCCGATGAGCGCGAACAGCGACATCTTGCCGAACCGCAGCCGGGCCAGGTGCGCGATGAAGGTCGCCCCCTGTCGGAGCGACGCCTTGGACGTACCGCTGCGGCGCTCGGAGAATGCCATCGGCACCTCGGCGACGCGCACATCGGTGCGCGCGAGGATCTCGAGCAGGATCTTGAACCCCTGCGGGCGGAGAGCTGTGAGGTCGAGGCTCCGCCGGTCGACGAGGAAGAACCCGGTCATCGGATCGGTCGCATCGGCCAGGCGCCGCGGGAACATCGCTTTGGTGAGCCACGTCGAGACCCGCGAGACCCCGAACCGCATGGTCGTGCCGAGTCCTCCCGAGTCACCGCCGCCGACGTACCGCGACGCTACGACGACGTCGGCGTCACCGCGCTCGAAGCGGTCGATCATGGCCGGGGCGAGCTCGGGCGGATGCTGCAGATCGCCGTCCATGACGACGCAGACGTCTCCGTGAGCTGCGGCGAGCCCGACGACGACGGCGCCGCTGAGCCCCCCGGTGTTCGCGGAGCGATGGATGACCCGCACCGGGAGCGGGGCGGTCGCGGCGACCCGCTCGACCTCGGCGGCGGTGTCGTCGCCGCTGTCATCGACGAACAGGATCTCAGCCTCGCGGCCCCCCAGGGCTGCCGCGGTGCGAGCGACCAGTTCGGCGACATTGTCGCGCTCGTTGAAGGTCGGGACGATGACCGTGACGGCGATGCCCACGTGCGTCCCCCTTCGTACTCGCTGACACGACGGCATCCATCGTCCCACGTCAGGCTGGTGCGCCGGTGCGAAGCCCGTACGTCTGTGAGCGAATATCCTGGAAGCATGACTTCACCTGCCTCTGACTCCATCACGATGTTCGGTGCCGACTGGTGCCGCGACTGCCTCCGTACGAAGAAGCAGCTCGACGGGCTCGGTGTCGAGTACACCTACATCAACCTCGTCGAGGACCCGGCCGCCGCGGATGTCGCCCACGAGATCTCGGGACGCACCAACATCCCCGTCGTCGTCTACCCGGACGCCACGCACCACGTCGAGCCGTCCAACGACGACGTCGCCGCCAAGCTCCGCGAGCTCTCCCTCATCTGACACGTCGCGCCGGCGCTCAACTTCATCGGCCCGGTTCGAACGGGCCGCATAAGCTGGACGCACCCGCTCGAAGGAGATGCCGATGACGTCAGCGACC
>JBQDFB010000007.1:0-63898 GCA_052085045.1 Microbacteriaceae bacterium
AGATGCACGTCATCGTCGGCCAGGGACGCCTCGACACGGTGCTGCAGGCGTCTCCCGAAGACCGTCGGGGATTCATCGAAGAGGCGGCCGGCATCCTCAAGCACCGGCGTCGCAAGGAGAAGACGCTCCGCAAGCTCGACGCGATGGAGACCAATCTCACACGCCTCAGCGACCTGGCCGGAGAAATCCGTCGACAGCTCAAACCGCTGGGGCGGCAGGCCGAGATCGCCCGCGAAGCCCAGACGATCGCAGCCGTCGTCCGCGACGCCAAGGCTCGCATTTTCGCCGACGACGTCGTCGCACTGCGCACATCGCTCGCCGATCATGCCCGCACGGAGCAGGAGCGTCACACCGAACGCCTCGTGCTGACCGAGCAGGCCGACGCGGTGCGTGCCGGTATCGCCCGGCTGGAGGCCGACCAGAATTCCGCGGCCGTCGACGAGGCGCGCCGCGTCGCATTCGGTCTCGAGCAGGTGCAGGAGCGGATGCGCTCGCTCTACACGCTCGCGAACCAGCGGTTGGCGCTACTCGGCTCCGAGGACGACGATACGGCCGTCGCCTCCGTCACGATCACGCAGGCGACCATCGATGAGGCCAAGGACGAGATCATCACGATCTCGAACGGGCTCGGCGACGCACAGGATGCCGCGTCCGCCGCGAGCCGTGAAGTTGTCGACGCCCGTGCCGAGCTCGACACGCTCGACGTCGACATCGCCGAGCAGAGCGCGCTCGTTTCGGAGCACGACATGCGGCTGACGGCGCTGCGCGGAACGGCAGAGGCCGCGGCATCCGCCCTCGCCGCCGTCCGCGGCGCCGTGCTGCGTCAGGAGACCGCCCTCGAAGCCGCGCATGAGCGTCGGCGCGAGGCGGCAGACGCACTCGAGCAGATCGACGACGCCGAGGCACCCGTGGGAAGTGCGGCAGACCACTCCGCCGCGTACGAGACGGCCCAGCGCGACGCGACCGCGGCCGAGGGAGAACTCGAGGGGCTGCGCGAGCGGCTGCATTCCGCAGAGCGCGAGGCAGAGTCGCTGACGGCGAAGGCGAGCGCGCTCAGCAGTGCGCTGTCGCTGTCTGGCGGGGCTGCCGAGGTCGTGAAGTCGGGTGCCGGCGGCGTGCGAGGTCTGGTCGGCGATGCGGTGCAGGTCACCGCGGGGTACGAGGCGGCGATCGCAGCGGTTCTCGGACCACTCGCCGAGGGCGTTCTTGTCGATGACGCCGATGCCGCTTTCGAGCTGGCCGAGGCATCAGCGCAGCACAAGCGCGGCGTGGTCGACTTCGTGATCGCCGACGCGTCACCGATTTATGCCGAGCTCCCCGAGATCTCGGGCGCGACGCCGGCGACGTCGGTCGTCACAGCCCCGGACGGCGTGCTCGGTGTGCTCGCCCACGTGCTCATCGCCGACGATCTCGACGCGGCGCGCCGCGCCCGGGTCGCGCTGGATGCCCTGGGCGACGCGGCCATCACCATCGTCACTGCTGGCGGCGATGTCGTCACCGCGCACATGCTCCGTACCGGCGGCAACGGCGAGCGCTCCCGTCTCGAGCTGACCGCGGAACGCGACGCCGCTCAGGATCGGCTGAACGAGGTGCGCGTCGTCGTCGACTCCCTGCGGGAGGCGCGCGTCGATGCGGTCGAGCAGGTGGAACAGGCCCGGCGACAGGCCAAGGACGCACTCAGCGCACTGCGCGAGCACGACGCCGCCCTCGCCACGCACGCCGAGCAGGTCAACCGCATCACCGTGCGGCACGAGGCCGCTGTCGCCGAGTGCGAGCGACTCGAGACCGGGCTCGCACAGGCGCAGTCGACGGTGGCAGACGCCGAGGCCGCGGCCGACACGGCGAAGTCTGAGCTCGAAACGGCGGAAGCCGCGCCGAGACCGGTGCTCGATGCGACCGCTCGGGACGGACTGCTCGAGGCGCTCGAGGCTGCTCGCGAAGTCGAGGTGCGCGCGAGACTCGAGATCGAGACGCTGCGCGAGCGCGTCCGCTCCGCACAGACACGGGTGACGAGCCTGGAGCGTCAGCGAGAGCAGGAGAGGGATGCCGCGGCCGAAGCCGCCCGTCGCGCGGTGATCCGCCGGGCGCAACGCGAGGCTGCGTCCGGGGTGGCGGCGGAGCTGCCGCGCATCTTGGATTCCCTCGACCGTTCCGTGAATGAGTCGCGCATGGCGCTCAGTGAAGCGGAGAGCGCGCGCTCGGCGCAGAACGAGGAGCTGACGGCGCTGCGTGCGCAGGAGACCGCGCTGCGCGAGCGGCTCGCGGGCCTCACCGAGAGCGTGCACGGCCTTGAACTGCAGATCCACGAGAAGAAGCTCCACTTGACCAGCCTGTTGGAACGAGTGGCATCCGAACTCGCCCTCGACGAAGATATTCTCATTACGGAATATGGGCCGGAGGAACTCGTTCCCCGGGATCCGCTGGCCGATGCCGAGGCCGAGGCGGAAAGCGACTCCGAGCAGGATGACGGCGTCGATTCGACCGCGATTCCGTATGACCGGCGCATGCAGGAGCGCCGCCTCGCCGAGGCCGAGCGCAAGCTGACGCAGTTGGGCCGTGTGAACCCTCTTGCGCTGGAGGAGTTCGCCGCCCTCGAGCAGCGTCATGCCTTCCTCACCGAGCAGCTCGCAGACCTCACGCAGACCCGAGAAGATCTGCTGACGATCATCGCCGACCTCGACGAGCGGATGCAGACGATCTTCGCGAGTGCGTTTGAGGACACGCGGCAGGCATTCACCGAGGTGTTCCCACTGCTGTTCCCCGGCGGATCCGGCAGCATCTCGCTGACCGACCCGGAGAACATGCTGACGACGGGCATCGAGGTCGCCGTGCGGCCGGTCGGCAAGAAGATCGAGCGGCTGTCGCTGCTGTCCGGTGGCGAGCGATCACTGGCGGCTGTCGCGCTGCTGGTGGCGATCTTCAAGGCGCGCCCGAGCCCGTTCTACATTCTCGACGAGGTTGAAGCGGCACTCGACGATGCGAATCTCGGACGCCTGCTGACCGTTTTCGAGCAGTTGCGTGAGAACTCGCAACTGCTGGTCATCACGCACCAGAAGCGCACGATGGAGATCGCGGATGCGCTGTACGGCGTATCGATGCGTCAGGACGGCGTCTCCGCCGTCGTCGGACAGCGAGTCGGAGACCGGGCCTCCGCGGCGAGCTGATCGTCGGCCGCGGAGGCCGCGCCCTATGCTGAAAATCATGAAGTTGCTGCTCACGGGACTCCGACGCATGCCGTTCATGATCGCTTTCACGCTCGGGTTCCTCCTGATCGGCGTGTTCACCGGGGCGCTCTGGTCCGCGGCGCAGGATAAACCGTGGTTCGAGATGGTCGCCACCGGTCTTCCCTCTTTTGCAGAGGGGCGCTGGTGGACGGTGTTCACATCGCCGTTGATCGCCGACCCTGCACTGGCCTATCTGTCGATCCTTCCGCTGATCATCGGTGGCATCGGCTGGGCCGAATGGCAGTTCGGGTCTCTGCGCACCATCGGGCTGTTCATCGCCGGCCATGTCGTCGGCGTGCTCGGTGCGGCGGGGATCCTCGCGCTGCTCACCCCTGTCGACTGGCATTGGTCCGATCGGCTGGCCCAGACCCTTGACGCTGGGCCGTCGTGCGGCGCCTTCACCACGCTGGTGTTCGCGATCGCGACGCTGCCGTCGCCGTGGCGTTTGCGTGCGCGACTGGCGATCGGGCTGTGGGCAGGAATCTCCGTGCTGTACCTCGGCCAGCTGTACGACCTCGAGCACGCGGTTGCGATCACCGTCGCACTCATCGTCAGCGGGGTGCTGCCCGCGTTCCGGCATCCGGAGGGTCGCCCGAGCGAACGCGAGTGGCGGCTCATCGCCTTTGCCGGCCTGATCGCGATCGGAGCGATTCAGGTCATCGATCTGGCCGTCCCCTACGACGGTCCGCTGGGGCAGAACGCGCCCGTCGTCTCGTTCGTCGACGTCGCCGTGGACGTCGTGATCATCGCCCTCATCGCCAACGGCGTGCGGATCGGCTACCGGCTGGCCTGGGTGGCGACGGTGATCCTCGGCTTGTTCAACGTCGTCACGACCGCGCTGTCGTTCGCGCTGGTGCCGGTGCTCACCAGCACGGATGTGGTCGCATCGCCATGGGAGGTCATCGGACTGCAGCTCGCACCGGCGCTGTTGTGGCTCGCGATGCTCGTGCTGATGATCGCGGCTCGCGGAGCCTTCGGCGTGCGAATGCGGCGGTCGCGCCGAAAGCTCTCGCCGACGCCCGTCGACGACACAGCCGTGCGTGCCGCATTGCACGCCCATGGCGGCGGCACGCTGTCGTGGATGGCGACCTGGCGCGGTAACCAGCACATGGCGGCAGCCGACGGGGTGATCGCGTATCAGGCGCACGCCGGTGTGGCGATTCTGCTGGGCGATCCCATCGTCCCCGCCGGCGCGCAGGGCGATGCGCTCGACGCGTTCGCGACCGGTGCTCAGCGTGCCGGGTTCATCCCGTGCGCGTTCTCGTCGAGCGAGTCGCTGCGGCAGGCCATGCCCGACGGGTGGCGTTCGATCGTCGTCGCAGAGGACACGATCGTCGATCTGCCCGGGCTGGAGTTCAAAGGCAAGGCCTGGGGCGCTGTGCGCACCGCGATCAACCGCGCCGCACGCGAGGAGGTCCAGTTCCGCATGGTGCGGCTCGCCGACGAACCCTGGAGCGTGCGTGCGCAGGTGCGGGCGATCTCGGAGCAGTGGACCGGTGACAAGGGCCTGCCGGAGATGCGGTTCACCCTCGGGACCGTCGACGACGCGATGGACCCGGAGGTCGCGGTCGGCATCGCCGTGGATGCTGAGGGCAGCCTGCACGGCGTGACCTCGTGGCTGCCGGTGTACGGTTCGGACGGAACGGTGACCGGATGGACGCTGGATCTCATGCGCCGCCGCGACGGGGGTTTCGGACCGGTGATGGAGTTCCTCATCGGCGCCTCGGCCCAGCATTTCTCGGAGCAGGGCCACGCGTTCATCTCGCTGTCGGGCGCTCCGCTCGTGCGAACGGAGACGACCGAAGCGAACGTGATCTACACCGTGCTCGATCGCATTGCCGAGCTCATCGAGCCGCTGTACGGCTTCCGGTCGCTCCACAAGTTCAAGCAGAAGTTCAATCCGCGCGCCGAGCCGATGCACCTGCTCTACCGAGACGAGGGTGATCTGCCGCGGATCGGCATGGCGCTGACGCGCGCGTACCTGCCCGATGCCTCACTGCACGATCTGGTCGCTTCCGCCGCGCCCGCGCTGCGCCGCTGAGATCCCGACGCTCCGCCGCACCGTAGGCTGGAGCGATGGCGGAGAAGTCCTGGTCCCTCGGTCGCGCGCTGCGCGGCATGTTCGTCAAGCCCACGATCGATGAGACGACGTGGGAAGATCTCGAGACAGCGCTGATCACGGCCGACTTCGGCCCGGAGATCACCGAGCGCGTCGTCGACGAACTGCGCGACAAGGTCGATCGCTACCGCACGACCGATCCGAAGGATCTGCAGCGGATGCTGCGCGAGACGCTCGAAGAACACTTCGCGAAGTTCGACACGACTCTCAAGCTGACTGAGCGTCCGGCCGTGGTGCTCGTCGTCGGCGTGAACGGCGTCGGCAAAACCACCACGATCGGCAAGTTCACGAAGTTCCTGCGCGGTTACCAGCGCAGCGTCGTCGTCGGGGCTGCGGACACGTTCCGCGCTGCCGCCGTCGAGCAGCTCGCCACGTGGGCGCAGCGCGGGGGAGCGGCGATCGTCCGCCCCCAGCAGGAGGGTCAGGATCCGGCATCTGTCGCCTACCAGACCATCGAGTTCGCGCAGCGCGAGGGCATCGAGATAGCCATCATCGACACCGCCGGGCGCCTGCACACCAAGGGCGGGCTGATGGATGAGCTCTCCAAGGTCCGACGCGTGATCGAGAAGCAGGCGCCGATCAGCGAGGTTCTTCTCGTGCTCGACGCCACCACCGGGCAGAACGGCGTCATGCAGGCCGAAGCCTTCCTCCAGCACGCCGGCGTCACAGGTCTCGTGATCACCAAGCTCGACGGATCGGCCAAGGGAGGCTTCGTCCTCGCGGTGCAGGAGCGCACCGGCATCCCGGTCAAACTGCTTGGTCAGGGCGAGGGAATCGACGACCTGACCGGTTTCACGCCGCACGTCTTCGTGGCATCCCTTGTCGGGCAGTGATCGGACTGGTTTCATAGCGTTATGGCGATCGAACACGACTACTTCGGGCTCCTGTCATCGGGTCCGGATGGATCGATCTTCTGGAGCGAGACAGTCGAGCTCGGCGACCAGACGGTGACGATCGATCTCACCGCGCCCGATCAGGACGACATCTCCCCGGACGCGCTCGACATCGCCGCCTCCCTCATCTCCGGGCTCGAGAACGTGGATGCCGCGGCACGCCGCAGCATGCTGGCCGAAGTCGACGATCGTACGAGCGAGGTCACCGAGTACATCCTTCAGCAGCAGGAGACGCTCGGGGATGATCTCCCTGACCTGCTGGTCGACGTCAGCGGGGACTCTGCTGTCGACATCATCCGCTCCCTGCGCCTGATGAGTATGACGATCCTCGCCGATGAGCACGGCGGCACCGAACCGTTCGCCGTGCTCGAGTACGCGCTCGACACCGACGAGGCCGATGAGGTGCTGCTGGTGAATCTTGCGTCCGACGGCACTGTTCAGTCGGTCATGAGCGCCGACTAGCGGCACGCGGCACCACGACCGGCGCCGCACGCCGACTCACACTGCCTGCGCGAATCCCAGCTCCGCGCTCTCGGCGATGTGCGCCAAGTGCGGCGGGATCTCGCGGCCCTTCGAAACCATCGACTGCGCCCAGAGCCGCCCTGCCCGGTACGAAGAGCGCACCAGGGGGCCGGCGAGTACGCCGAGGAATCCGATCCGCTCGGCCTCTTCCTTGAACTCGACGAACTCCGCCGGCTTCACCCAGCGGGCGACCGGCAGGTGTCGCGGAGTCGGGCGCAGGTACTGCGTGATCGTGATGATGTCGCAGCCGGCCTCATGCAGATCATTCAGCGCCTGCACGACCTCTTCCGGCTCCTCGCCCATGCCGAGGATGAGATTCGATTTCGTGATGAGCCCGGCGTCGTGCCCCTGCGTGATGACGTTCAGCGACCGCTCGTACTGGAATGCGGGACGGATGCGCTTGAAGATGCGGGGAACCGTTTCGACGTTGTGCGCGAACACCTCGGGCCGTGCGTCGAAGATCTGCCCGAGGAACTCCGGATCACCATTGTGCTCGTTCGCGAGCAGCTCGACGCCGGTGTTCGGATTCTCAGCGTGGATGCGCCGCACGGTCTCAGCGTTCAGCCATGCTCCGGTGTCGGGGAGGTCGTCCCTGGCGACGCTGGTGACCGTGGCATACCGCAGGGCCATGCGCGTGACGCTCTCCGCCACGCGGCGGGGCTCGTCGGTGTCATAGGCGTCGGGTTTGCCGGTGTCGATCTGGCAGAAGTCGCACCGGCGCGTGCACTGCGACCCACCGATCAGGAAGGTTGCCTCGCGGTCCTCCCAGCACTCGAAGATGTTGGGGCAGCCGGCTTCCTGACAGACAGTGTGCAGGCCCTCGTCCTTCACCAGCGAGTGCAGCGCCTGGTACTCCGGCCCCATCTTCGCTTTCGTCTTGATCCACTCGGGCTTGCGCTCGATCGGCGTCTCGGCGTTGCGGACTTCGAGTCGCAGGAGCTTTCGCCCCTCGGGTACGGCGGCGGTCATGCAGGTGCTCCTTCGTAGACGGGGTCGATGATCTCGGCATCCGCATATTCGTTCGCGAACGCTTCGGCGACGGCATCCACGATGTCGGTGGGGGAGACGTCTCGGCCGATCACCTCGCTGATGGTCGTGACACCGGCATCCGTGATCCCGCACGGGATGATCCCGCGGAAGCCGGACAGCGTGTTGTCGCAGTTGATCGCGAAGCCGTGCATCGTCACACCGTTCTGCACGCGCACGCCGATCGCAGCGATCTTGTCTTCGCTGAGCGGGCGGCGCACCCACACCCCGCTTCGCCCCTCGATCTGGTAGCCGTCGACGCCGAGCGGACGGAGGATCTCGATGAGCACACGCTCCAGACGGCGGACATGGGCGACGACGTCCATCGGCTCGGGCAGGCGCACGATCGGGTAGCCGACGAGCTGACCCGGTCCGTGCCAGGTGATCTTTCCGCCCCGGTCGACGTCGATCACTGGCGTGCCGTCCTGCGGCCGCTCCTGCGGCTCGGTGCGTTTGCCCGCCGTGTAGACGGCCTCGTGCTCGAGGAGGATGAGCGTGTCGGGTCGGGTGCCGTCTGTGACGCCGTGATGCACCTGTCGCTGCAGTTCCCAGCCGTCGAGATAGGGGACGAGCTGCGGGGTCAGCCCCGCTGTGAGAATGTCGAGCATGATCACCTTCCCCATTGTTGTATGCCGTCTAACAATACCTCCGATCGCGCGATCCGTCTTCTCATACGCGGCCTCCGGCGCGGCGCGATACGGTGAGTCAGTGAGAGAAGATCCGCGCCCAGGACGTCCGCGGGCGTCATCGCGCGAGACGCTCGCTGAGGCGGCTTGCGAGCTGTTCCTCGAACAGGGGTACGACGCGACATCGGTCGCCGACATCACCCAACGCGCCGGGGTGAGCCGCTCGAGCTTCTTCAACTATTTTTCGTCGAAGAGCGATGTGCTGTGGTCGGGACTGGACGCCAGGATCGATGCGGCAACCGTCGCGCTCGGGGAGCTGGGGGTGGATGCTGACGCTGCTGCCGTACGCAGCATCCTGCTGGCTGTGGTGCGTGACTTCGCGCCCGACCCGTTGGCCCTGGCGCTGCGCAACGCCGCCGCTATGGGGCTGGAGGAGGAACTGGTCCGCGATACGGGCCTGCGAACCGCGCGCCTCGCCGCCGGCGTCGCGGAGGCTGCGCGCCGGAGCGGCATCGCGGCGATCCCGTCCGACATCGTCGGGGCCGCTTACGCGACCGCGGTGCTCTCATCGCTGCGAGTGTGGGCCCAGCGAGGCGCCGGCCATGGTTCTCCCGTGGCGCTCGTCGAGGAAGCACTGGGCAGCATCCACGATCTGCCGTGGTGATGCGCGCAGGGCTGGGTCGGTCGCTTCTGCCGCTCGCGTAGAATCGAGAGCACCATGGCTACTTTTGGCACGCTCTCCGATCGGCTGACCGAGACCTTCCGCAATCTGCGCACGAAGGGAAAGCTCACCGCGGCCGACGTCGACGGCACCGTCCGCGAGATCCGGCGTGCGCTGCTCGACGCCGATGTCGCGCTCGATGTCGTCAAGGCTTTCACCGCGAAGGTGCGCGAGCGTGCGCTCGGCGATGAGGTCAATAAGGCGCTGAACCCGGCCCAGCAGGTCGTGCAGATCGTCAACGAGGAGCTCGTCGGCATCCTCGGCGGCGAGCAGCGTCGCTTGGAGTTCGCCAAGACGCCGCCGACGGTGATCATGCTCGCGGGCCTGCAGGGGTCGGGTAAGACGACGTTCGCCGGAAAGCTCGCCAAGCAGCTTGAGAAGGACGGCCACACCCCGCTGCTCGTCGCCGCCGACCTGCAGCGTCCGAATGCCGTGAACCAGTTGCAGGTCGTCGCCGAACAGGCTGGCGCCACGATCTTCGCCCCCGAGCCGGGCAACGGCGTCGGCGACCCCGTGAAGGTGTCGCGAGACGGCGTCGAGCACGCGCGTCGTCAGCAGCATGACGTCGTCATCATCGACACCGCTGGCCGCCTCGGCGTCGACGCCGAGCTCATGAAGCAGGCCTCCGACATCCGCAAGGCGGTGAACCCTGACGAGGTGCTGTTCGTCATCGACGCGATGATCGGCCAGGATGCCGTGAACACCGCGAAAGCCTTCCAAGAGGGCGTCGACTTCACCGGCGTCGTGCTCTCGAAGCTCGACGGCGACGCCCGTGGTGGTGCCGCACTCTCGGTGGCATCGGTCACCGGCCGCCCGATCATCTTCGCCTCCACCGGCGAGGGACTCGATGACCTCGAGCCGTTCCACCCCGACCGCATGGCGAGCCGCATTCTCGACCTCGGCGACGTCCTCACCCTCATCGAACAGGCCCAGCAGGCCTTCGACGAGGAAGAGGCGCAGAAGGTCGCCGAGAAGCTCGCCACCGAGGCGTTCACTCTCGAGGACTTCCTCGACCAGCTTCAGCAGATGAAGAAGATGGGCTCGATGAAGAAGATGCTCGGGATGCTGCCGGGCATGGGCCAGATGAAGCAGCAGCTCGACGACTTCGACGATCGCGAGATCGATCGCACCGAGGCGATCATCCGCTCGATGACGCCGGGGGAGCGACAGAACCCCAAGGTGCTCAATGGCTCGCGCCGGCTGCGCATCGCCAAGGGGTCCGGCATGACCGTCACCGACGTCAATCAGCTCGTGCAGCGCTTCGATCAGGCCGCCAAGATGATGAAGACCGTCGCCCGCGGCGGCACACCGAACGTCCCTGGTATGGGAGCCATGCCCGGTATGGGGCGCCCCGGTGCCTCGTCCAAGCGCGGCAAGAAGGGCAAGGCCAAGAGCGGATCGCGCTCGGGCAACCCGGCAAAGCGCGCGGCCGAGAATGCCGGGCTGGCGTCAGGGCCCGCGACCGGATCCGGCTTCGGACTGGGCGGCCAGAAGGCGCCGAGCGAGGCCGACCTCGCCGAGATCCAGAAACTGTTCGGCAAGAACTGACGCACAAGAACGGGCCCGGAGGAATCCTCCGGGCCCGTTCTTGTGCGTGAGCGACTACTTCACGTCGTCGTCGACCCAGTCCATCGACTTGGTGACGGCCTTGCGCCACAGGCGAAGCAGACGGTCGCGCTGTTCGGCCTCCATCGCAGGCTCCCAACGACGCTCCTCCTGCCAGTTGGCCGACAGATCGTCGAGATTGCTCCAGAAGCCGACGGCGAGACCTGCGGCGTAGGCGGCGCCGAGGGCAGTGGTCTCCGCGACGACCGGACGCACGACGGGAACGCCGAGCACATCCGCCTGGAACTGCATCAGCGCGTCATTGGCAACCATGCCGCCGTCGACCTTGAGCTCGCTGAGATCCACTCCAGCATCCGCATTCACCGCGTCGAGAACATCGCGCGTCTGGAATGCGACCGCCTCGAGTGCGGCGCGGGCGATGTGGTTCTTGTTCGCGTAGCGGGTCAGGCCGACGATCGCCCCACGCGCATCAGGGCGCCAGTACGGTGCGAAGAGGCCGGAGAACGCCGGCACGATGTAGACCCCGCCGTTGTCCTCGACCTGCTCTGCGAGCTGTTCGACTTCGGGCGCCGAGGAGATGATGCCCAGCTGATCGCGCAGCCACTGGATGAGCGATCCGGTGACGGCGATGGACCCCTCCAGGGCGTAGTGCGTCGGCTCGTCGCCGAGCTTGTACCCGACTGTCGTGAGCAGCCCGTTCTTCGAGTGGACGATGTCCTCGCCCGTGTTGAAGATCAAGAAGCAGCCGGTGCCGTAGGTGTTCTTGCTCTCACCCTTCTGGAAAGCGGCCTGGCCGAACGTGGCGGCCTGCTGGTCGCCGAGGATGCCAGCGATGGGAGTCTCGCGAAGCAGCGACGAGCTCTTGGCCGTCCCGTACACCTCGGAGGAGGACCGGATCTCGGGCAGCATCGAGCGGGGCACGCCGAAGGCTTCGAGGATGTCCTCGCGCCACTCGAGCGTCTTGAGGTCCATGAACATCGTGCGGGATGCGTTGGTGACATCCGTGGTGTGCACGCCGCCGTCTGTGCCACCGGTGAGGTTCCACAGCACCCAAGTATCGGTGGTGCCGAAGATGAGGTCCCCAGCTTCCGCCTTCTCGCGTGCACCGTCGACGTTCTCGAGGATCCAGGCGATCTTCGTGCCGGAGAAGTACGTGGCCAGCGGCAGACCGACGACCGGCTTGAACCGATCGACGCCGCCGTCCGATGCGAGGCGATCGACGATCTCCTGCGTACGGGTGTCCTGCCAGACGATCGCGTTGTACACCGGCTTGCCCGTGGTCTTATCCCACACCACCGCGGTTTCGCGCTGGTTGGTGATGCCCACGGCAGCGATGTCGTGACGGGTGAGGTCGGCGCGGCTCAGCGCGATCCCGATGACCTCCTGGACGTTGTGCCAGATCTCGGTCGCGTCGTGCTCGACCCAGCCGGCCTTCGGCAGGATCTGCTCGTGCTCCTTCTGGCCCGTTTCGACGATCGTGCCCTTCTTATCGAAGATGATCGCGCGACTCGACGTGGTGCCCTGGTCGATTGCGATGACGTAGTCAGCCATGATTCTTCTCCTTTGAATTGCGTGGATTACGTGTGTGCTGAATGGTCCTGCGGCTCACACCAGTGAGAGCAGTGCGGGAGCGGCGAATGCTGCGAGCGCGCCTCCGATCAGGGGACCGACGACCGGAACCCAGGAGTACGCCCAGTCGCTGGAGCCCTTGCCCTTGATCGGCAGGATCGCGTGCGCGATTCGCGGACCGAGATCACGGGCAGGGTTGATCGCATAACCGGTGGGGCCACCGAGAGACGCGCCGATGCCGACGACGAGCAGCGCGACCGGCAGCGCGGTCAGCGGGCCGAGTCCTCCAGGAACCCCGACCTCGACGTCGCCGTAGTCGGCGAATGCGAAGATCACGAAGACGAGCACGAACGTCGCGATGATCTCGGTGATGAGGTTGTGCCCATAGGAGCGGATGGCAGGCCCGGTCGAGAACACGCCGAGCTTGTTCGCCGGGTCTTCCTCAGCGTCGAAGTGCTGGCGGTAGGAGGCCCAGCAGAGAACGGCACCGAGGATGCCGCCGAGCAGCTCTGCCGCGATCGCGATGAAGAACATCGGCAGGGTGATCGTGCCGGCGATTGCCATGCCGATCGCTACGGCCGGGTTGATGAGCGCACCTGAATATGCGGAGGCGAGCACACCGGCGAAAACGGCGAGTCCCCATCCCCAGTTGATCATCAGCGTTCCGCCGGCGAAGCCTTTGGTCTTCGTAAGGACGACGTTGGCGACGACGCCGCAGCCAAGGAGCACGAGCATTGCCGTTCCGACGAGTTCTGAGACGAAATACAGTCCCAGGTTGACATCTATCATGTCTTCTTTGACCTTTCTTGCCGCGCGACGGCCTCACTGTCGTCGCGGTTTGTGGGGGAATTCCGTCGCGAGGCCGACGGTTCTGCGTCGCTCAGCGACGGGCAGCTGTGGGTATCGACAGCCCGTGAGCGTCGTTGAGGATCCTTCGGGTCGTTTCGACTTCGGCATCACGCCGCTCATCGTCCCAGTCGAGCAGAGGGGCCAGCGCATCGGCGAGTTCCGTCAGAACGGTGAGGTCGACGTCTCCTGTGAAGGCGAGACTGGTGCGGCGCAGAGCCACATCGGCCAGGCGCACGACCGACTCCCGCTTGACCATCCATTCCAGCTCTCGGGTGGACACCGTGGTTCCTGCGAGGGGAGTGTCCTCTCCGGCCTCGATGAACTCCCATACCTCGGCAGCCCGTGTGCCGTAGCGCTTGAGCAGTTCGTCCGCGCGGCTCTCTGCACCGGACAAGTGCGTCCGGATCCAAGCCTGTCGTGCGCGGACCGTCTTCGGGAACCCTTGGCCACCGCCGATCGGCAGTCCGGCCGTTGAGACGGAGCGCTGACGGCCGAGTACGTCGAGAACCCGTTCGGACAACGCAGCGCCCAGGGCACGGAACGTCGTCCATTTTCCCCCGACGAGGCTGACGATGGGCAGGGCGCTGCTGCGGTCCACTTCGATGCGGTAGTCGCGTGACACGAATCCCGGGGCGGTGTCCTCGTGGCGCGGGAGCGGACGGATGCCCGCGAAGCGATAGACGATCTGCTTCCGATCCAGCTCGAGCTGAGGAAAGACATGGTGGATGAGATCGAAGAAGTAGTCGACTTCTTCCTCGGTGCACCGGGCGGGCTCCCGCGGATCGGCCTCGATGTCCGTCGTACCGACGAGGACCCGGCCCTTCAACGGGTAGATCAGCACGATCCGCCCGTCAGAATGCTCGAGGAAGATCTCGCGTCCCTGAGTCGCCGCCAGCAGCTCGGGATGGTCGAGGACGATGTGCGAGCCCTTGGTCCCGCCCATATAGCGCGTGCTCTCGCCGAGCGCCTCGTTGGTCAGGTCGGTCCATGGGCCCGAAGCGTTGATCACCACATCAGCGCTGAGAGTGAACTCCTCACCGCTTTCGTTGTCGCGCAGCACGATTTCGTCGTCACGGCGAGCGATGGCCTCGACATAGTTGAGGGCGTAGGCGTGCTCTTTGGCCGCTCGGCCGTCCTGAAGGACATCCAGGGCGAGACGCTCGGGATCGTGCATCGATGCGTCGTAGTAGGTGGCTGTGTACTTGATGTCCGGATCGAGGGCCGGCAGCTCAGCCAGTGCCTTCTTGCGGCCGAGGAAACGATGACGCGGGACCGACCCGCCGTCACGCGAGAAGGTGTCGTAGACGGTCAAACCGATCTTGATCAGCAGAGCGCCTCGTTCCTTCGGCTTGCCGCTTCGATGCGTCAAGAAGCGAAGCGGAGCGGAGAGGATGCCGGAGAAGGTCGAATAGATCGGGATCGTGGTCTGCAGCGGTTTCACGTAGTGCGGTGCAATGCGCAGAAGTCCGTTGCGCTCCTGGACAGACTCACGGACGAGGCGGAACTCGCCGTTCTCCAAGTAGCGGATCCCGCCGTGGATCATGTGACTGGAGGCCGCCGAGGCGCCGGAGGCGAAATCACCCCGTTCGACGAGGACGACGTCGACGCCCTGCAGTGCGAGATCACGGAACAGCGAAATTCCATTGATGCCGCCGCCGATCACGAGGGCGGTCGTGCGGCCGCGCTCACGGACTGTGTCCAACTCGGAACTGCGTCGCGACGCCCGTGTCGAATCGATCATCGTCGAACTCTCCTTTATTCGTGCGTCTCCAGGCTCACCCCATTGCCCTCGGTGCGCAACGTACCTGCACATATGTGCAAAGATTGCGGACGGAAGGGAAGGTCATGCCCGAGCGCACCCCCGCACAAGAAGGGAAGCTGGTCGCCGCGCTCACCGCGGCGAAGCTCTACTACATGCAGGACATGACGATGGAGGCGATCGCGCAGGAGCTGAGCACCTCCCGATCGTCGGTTTCGCGTCTGCTGAGCTTTGCCCGGGACACGGGGCTCGTGGACATCCGCATAAACTCCCCGTTCGAGCGAGTCGGAGCCCTCGAGCAGCGTATTCGTGACCGGTTCCGCATCGCAGCCCACGTGGTGCCCATGCCGGAGCTGGTCAACGAGGTGGAGCGCCTCGAGCGGGTCGCCCTGACTGCCGGACGTCTGGTCTCGCAGTTCGTCGAGTCGAACATGGTCATCGGTGTCGCCTGGGGGTCGACGATCAGCCTGGTCAGTCGTGCACTGACACAGAAGGACACCCACAACACGACATTCGTGCAGTTGAACGGTGCCGGAAACACACAGACGAGCGGGGTCGAGTACTCCAGCGACATCCTGCGGCGCTTCGGTCGCGCCTTCGGCGCGCAGGTGGAGCAATTCCCCGTACCGACCTTCTTCGACAATCCGCAGACCCGCGAGGCCATGTGGCAGGAGCGCAGTACGAGAAGAGTCCTCGCATTCCAAGCCAAGATGGACATCGCGGTGTTCAGCCTCGGGTCGCCAGCGGCAGAGGTGCCCAGCCGTGTTTACGTCGGCGGCTACCTCAACCAGGAGGACTACCGCAGTCTGCGTGCGGATGGCGTGATCGGTGATGTGGCGACCATCTTCTTCCGCGCCGACGGGTCGTGGCGCGATATCGCCCTGAACGCGCGTGCCACCGGCCCTGGTCTTGACCGGTTGCGCCGAGTCCCGCGACGGCTCTGCGTCGTCGCCGGCGTCACGAAGCTCGCGACTCTTCGGGCGGCCATTGCGGCCGGGACCATCACCGACGTCGTTCTGGACGAGTCACTCGCCCGACACCTCGCAGATCACGAATGAATCGATAGCGGAGCCGTCACGCGACCGACGTCTCCGGACCCGACCGGAACTCGCGGATGAGATGCTGCACGACTTCACGGAGATCGCCATCGGCAGCGCGGGCAATCTCGATCTGGCGCGCGTAGCTCGCGCCGCCGTCAGCAATGGTGTCGAGGCCAGCGAACTCCGCCGCGCAGCCGAGTTCCGCGGCGATGGGGGCGAGCTCGTCGATCGTCTGCGACAGGTGCTCGTGCACCGGAGCCTGGGTTCCGACGGCATCCACGATGATCCGCGCGTCGAGACCATAGCGCGCCGCTCTCCACTTGTTCTCCCGGTGGAACCATGCGGGCAGCGACGGCAGCGGTCGCCCTTCATCCAACATCCGCGAGAAGCGTTCGACGAGCACCTGAGTGAGGGCGGCCACCGATGCGAGTTCGGACAGTGTGGACATGCCGTCGCACGCGCGCACCTCGATCGTGCCCCAGCGCGGCGCCGGGCGGATGTCCCACCTGACCTCAGAGGCGTCAGCCATGACACCCGTCCTCACCATGTCGCCCAGATACGACTCGAACTCGGTCCAGGTGTGCAGTGGCCACGGCAGGCCCGCAGTCGGAAGCTGTTGGAACACGAGTGCGCGGTTGGAGGCGTAGCCGGTCTGCTCGCCGGCCCAGAACGGGCTGGATGATGCGAGCGCCTGCAGGTGGGGAAGGTACGCAGACAGGGCGCCGATGATCGGCATCACCTTGTCGCGGTCCTCGACGCCGATGTGCACATGGATGCCCCAGATCATCATGTTCCGCCCCCACCACTGGGTGCGCTCGATGAGCTGGTGGTACCGGCTCTTGTCGGTGACCTGCTGGTCGAACCACTGCGCGAACGGGTGGCTGCCGGCCGAGAGCAGCTCGATGCCCGCAGGATCAGTGGTGGCGCGGACGGCTGCGATCGCTGCGGCGATATCGCTGATCGCGTGCCCGACGTCGTCGCCGACACCGCTGGTGACCTCGATCGTGTTGGTGAGGAGTTCGCCGGTCACGGTATGGCGTTCCGGCTCGCTCTCGTCCTCCAGTGCGGCGAGCAGTTCCGGCGCGCGTCCGACGAGGTCGCCGGTGCCGGGATCTGCGAGCATGATCTCCCACTCGAGACCGACGCTCGAGCGCGGAGACTCCGCGAACTCCTGCTTCACGAGCACATTCTGACACGCAGAGCAGATGTGCGCAGACATGCGGGTCGCACCGTTTCGCGCGCGGCCGCGGGATCTGGCAGAATAGAGGGTCGGACGACGTTCTCGACCCTCTATCCAGACCGCGTCCACTCATTTGAGCTTCCGCCGGGTGTGCACCCCACTCTCCAGGCGACCAGTTCGTTCCTTCCACACAATTCAGGAGAATCGTGGCTGTAAAGATTCGTCTCAAGCGCATGGGCAAGGTCCGCGCGCCTTATTACCGCATCGTCGTCGCCGACTCGAAGACCAAGCGCGACGGTCGCGTGATCGAAGAGATCGGCAAGTACCACCCGACCGAGCAGCCCTCGTTCATCGAGGTCGACTCCGAGCGCGCGCTGTACTGGCTCTCCGTCGGAGCTCAGCCGAGCGATCAGGTCGCCGCGATCCTCAAGCTCACCGGTGACTGGGGCAAGTTCAAGGGCGACAAGGACGCGAAGTCCACCGTCCAGGTCGCAGAGCCCAAGGCTCCGTTCGAGGCCGACACGGCGAAGAAGTCCGTCGTGAAGCCCAAGGTCGAGAAGAAGCAGGAAGAGGCTCCCGCTGCGGAGGCTCCTGCCGCTGACGCGGAGGCCGCAGAGGCCCCCGCCGCCGACGCCGAGTAATCGCTGTGCTCGCCGCCGCGCTCGAACACATCGTCAAGGGGATCGTCGATCACCCGGATGATGTCCGCATCGCCTCATCCACGTCGCCGAGGGGCGACCTCCTCGAGGTGCGCGTGCACCCCGACGACCGTGGACGGGTGATCGGGCGCGGCGGCCGCACCGCGAAGGCGCTGCGCACACTCGTCTCCGCGCTGGCGGACGGGCAGCGCGTCCGTGTCGACGTCGCGGACGACTGACGTGGTCGCCAGCGACCGCAATCAGGGCAAGAACCAGCTGCGGGTCGGCCGTCTCGTCAAGGCGCACGGCCTCAAGGGCGCGCTCAAACTGGAGCTGTATACAGACAACCCGGAGCGCAGGTTCGTTCCGGGCGCCGAGTTCACGTTGCAGGTGCCGGAGGCATCTCCGTGGCACGGAAAGTCGATCACCGTCCGTGAGTATCGGGTGATGAACGGCAACTCGGTGGTGTTCTTCGAGGGCGTCGAGGACCGTGAGGGCGCCGAGGGCCTGGTGCGGGCCATCCTGTGGATCGATCAGGATGCCGATGAGCCCGAGGACAACGCCTGGTACGACCACCAGCTCGTGGGGCTCGATGTCGTACGCGATGACACGGTGATCGGAAAGGTTGTCCGGGTCGATCATCTGCCCGCACAGGACCTCCTGATCGTCAAGGCGAATGATGATGAGATCATGGTCCCGTTCGTCGAGGCGATTGTCCCCGCTGTCGACGTTGCCGCCGGCCGCGTCATCGTCACGCCCCCGCCCGGCCTCTTCGAAGAGGTTCCGGAGCACGGCGAGGCGGGCCCCGCCGACGCCGCCGAGTGACCGATCGCTACGATCGACGCATGCACACTTCGACTCCCTCCGGTCGCGCAGCACACCGGATAGACGTCGTCTCGATCTTCCCGTCCTACTTCGACGGTCTCGCGCTGTCCCTGCTCGGGAAGGCTCGTGACTCCGGCATCCTCGACGTGCAGGTGCACGACCTGCGCGACTGGACGAGCGACCGGCACCGCACCGTCGATGACACCCCGTACGGCGGGGGAGCGGGCATGGTGATGAAGGCCGAGCCGTGGGCACTCGCTCTCGACGAGCTGGCCGGGTCGTCGCGCCCGACGATCATCTTCCCCTCGCCGGCCGGTGAAGTCTTCCGCCAGACGACCGCCCGCGATTTCGCGCTGCGAGAGCATCTGATCATCGGCTGCGGCCGGTACGAAGGCATCGACGAGCGCGTGTTCGAGTACGCGGCGGCGCTCGGCGACGTGCGTCTGGTGAGTCTCGGCGACTACGTGCTCAACGGTGGCGAGGTCGCGGCAATGGCGATGATCGAAGCCGTCGGAAGGCTGATCCCCGGGGTCGTCGGCAACCCGGAGAGCCTCGTCGAGGAATCGCACGAGGACGGATTGCTGGAGTACCCGTCTTATACGAAGCCGTCGACATGGCGGGATCGTGCCGTCCCGGAGGTTCTGCTCAGCGGCAACCATGCCGCCATCGCGGCGTGGCGGCACGAGCAGCAAGTCGAGCGCACGCGCGTGCGCCGTCCGGATCTGCTGACCGACTGACGCCGGCTGGCGCGATCATCGGCGTCCCGGCATCCACAGTCCGAATCAGACGCGGACGTCGACATCGTCGAGGAGGTCGTCCTCGACATCTGCGTCGTGGTCGCGGCGCCGGGGCCGCTTGACCTTCGCCGGTCGCCCCTCGACCTCTTCGCGGTGCTTCTGCACCTCGGTGCGGATGATGTAGAAGATGAAGATGAAGCCCATCACGGCGAACAGGATCCACTGGACCGCGTAGGAGAGGTGGGGGCCGGGGTCGTCGGTGGGGGAGTCGAACGATCCGAGCGAGGCGTCCGGGGCCGGGCTCTCCGCAATCAGCTGACCGTAGGCACCGGTGATCATCTCGCTGCCAGCCATCTGGGCGATGGTCGGCAGATGAATCGTCGGAACCTGTCCTTCCGGGGCGCTGCGACCGGACGACGGCAGCGGTTCTCCCGGTCGCAGGTGCACGGTGACCTCGACGAGTCCGGACGGCGCTTCGGGCACGACGTCGGGGAGAGCTCCCTCTCCGGGAGGAACCCACCCTCGATCGACGACGAAGACACGGCCGTCGGCATCACGGAATGGAACGAGCACTTCGAACGCGCTGGTGCCGCCGTGCGGGCGGTTGCGGACGAGTACCTGCTCGTTCACGAGATACTCACCCTGCAGGGTGACGGGATGCCACTCGTCCTCGGCATCCAGAACACCGTCGGCGCCGATGAGTTCGCCGAGCGGAACGGGAACTGCGTCGTAGTTCTTCTCGACCAGTGCGATGTCGGCCTCGCGCCCCTCGTTGCGGTCGAACTGCCAGTTCGCGAGAAAGACACAGGCCACGGCGAAAGCGACAGCGATGAGGACGTAGAGCCCCCATCGCACGAATCGATTGCTCATGCCGGGAGCCCCTCGCGCACCGTCACGGGGAAGTCCCGCGCGGCGAGATAATCGTGCAGGAACCCGACGTGCTCATCGCACGCCAGCCAGATCTTTTCGCGGTCTGCACTGTGGATGCGCGGATTGCGCCAGACGACGTGGTGCGTCGCATCATGGCGGCAACCGGCGCGCGAGCATTCCTGCGTCACTTCTCGTCACCTTCGGGGTGGGCGGGGTCAGCGGGGTGCTCGGTGATGGTGATGATCGTCGGATCGGCAACGGCGGTCGGCTCTGCGGTCGTCGGCGCGGACAGCTCTTGAACCGGTGACTCTGCGGGCGCCGTGGTGGTTGGGCTCACAGCGTTCGCGAAGACGACGGCGATGTACGGCAGGATCGCCGCAGCCGCTGCGAACACCCAGGTGTACCAGCCGTACGGGGTCACCAGGACCGTGAGTGCGAAACAGGCCATCCGGATCCCCATGGTGATCCAGTAGCGGCGCACACGACCGGCTGCCTCGTCCTGCGGTGCTTGCGGGAGCGAGGTCACAGGTGCGGCATGCGACTCTTTCACGATCCTTCAAGCCTACGCCGCGCGGGCGATCGCGGAGGCCGTTCCGGTGCCGGATGCCGGGTCAGCCGCTGATGCCGTAGAGCAGGAAGGGAAGGGAGCCGAGGAACAGGAATGAGAGGATCGCAACGACGACCATCAGGACGATGATCGCGACACCGACGTACCCCGTGATGAGGCCGGCGATCGCCATGCCGCGGCCGGCGAGAGCCGGGTTGTTGCGCGTCTGCTTCAGCGCCATATGCCCGGTGATAACGGCCGCGATGGAGGCCAGCAGCGCCACGAAGGTCCAGCTGAACACGATGCCGCCGATTCCGGTGATCAGCGACGTGACGGCGAGGCCGCTGGTGGGGCGCGCCGGAGCGTACGTCTGCATCGGATAGGCCTGGTTCTGGTAGGCCTGGCCCTGGTGCTGGCCCTGGTAGGACGGTGCGGGGTATTGCTGTCCCGGGTATGGCTGGGCGGGTCTCTGTTGCCCCGGGTACGGCTGTTCCGGGTACTGTTGGACAACCGGATACGCCTGCGCAGCCGGGGGTGCCTGGTGCGCCTGCGGTGCGTACGGCGGGTCCTGCGGGACACCGGCACCTGCCGGCGGTGCCGCGGGAAAGTCCGGGTGCTCGCCGGGGGCTGTGCTGTTGTCGCTCATCGCGATCCCTTTCATAAGACTCCGTGACCACCTCCATCATGTCGTGGATCGGCATGGTCGGCATACACAGCTGCATGGATAGGATGTCTCGAGTCCCATCGACCAGCCCTCGGGAGTGCACATGAGTTCAGAACGCGTCGTCCTCGTCACCGGCGGCAATCGCGGCATCGGCCGGGCGATCGCCGAGCGCTTCGTGCGCGAAGGATTCCGCGTCGCCGTGACCGCCCGCAGTGGGGAGGGCCCGGAAGGGACTCTTACGGTGCGCGCCGATGTGACCGATGCCGCGGCCGTCGATGCGGCCTTCACTGAGGTCGAGTCCAAGCTCGGACCGGTGGAGATCGTCGTCGCGAACGCCGGTATCACCAAGGACACGCTGCTCATGCGCATGAGCGAGGACGATTTCGACAGCGTCGTGACGACCAACCTCGGTGGCACTTTCCGCGTCGTCAAACGCGCGTCGAAGGGGATGCTGCGTGCTCGCTTCGGCCGCGTCATCCTGATCTCCAGCGTCGTCGGACTGTACGGCTCGGCTGGCCAGGTCAACTACTCCGCCTCCAAGAGCGCACTCGTCGGATTTGCTCGATCGCTGACCCGCGAGCTCGGTGCGCGCGGCATCACGGCGAACGTCGTCGCCCCGGGGTTCATCGAAACCGACATGACCGCCGAACTGCCGGAAGAGACTCAGAAGCAGTACAAGGCCAGCATCCCCGCCGCGCGGTTCGCGACGCCCGACGAGGTCGCCGGCGTGGTCGCCTGGCTCGCCGGCGACGACGCCGGCTACATCTCCGGCGCCGTCATCCCCGTCGACGGCGGTCTGGGAATGGGACACTGAGCCCCGAGGTCACCGACCGGCGGCCGCACTGATCAGCTGCGCGAGCCGTTCCGGCTGTGACAGCTGCGGCCAGTGCCCGGAACCGATCTTCGTGACCCTGACGTCGTCGATCGCACGGAACTCCTCGCTGTAGGGCCCCCACTTGTCGACCTCGGCTTCGACCTCAGCCTGATCCATGGCTCCCATCAGGAGGGTGATGGGTACCCGGTGCCGGTCGCCGCTGAGCTGTACGGGGTCGGTGGGCACGAGCGCGGGAATCGACCGCGTCAACGGCAACGCGCATGCGCGCATCGCCTCGTCAAGGTCGTAAACGTCTTCGTCGGGGAAGAAATCCCACCCGGGGAAGGGAATCACACCGTCGACGAGTTCGAACTCGGAGATGCCGGAGTCCGGCGGCGGCGGTACCGTGTCGACGAACACGACCCTCGCGACCCGGTCGGGTCTCGCATCGGCCGCGCCCCACACCACGTTGCCGCCGCCGCTGTGGCCGACGAGCGTCACCGGCTCGACTGTCGCGTCGATCTGCGCCACGACGGCGTTGACCCAGTCGGCCATCCCGATCGACGACGAGAGCTCCGCGGGGTCGCCCACACCGGGCAGAGTCATTGCGACGGGGTTGTGGCCGGCGGCTTCGAGCGAGGGCACGACGTCGTCCCACAGAGCCGCATCGAACCAGAGTCCGGGTATGAGGATGATATTCATGGCGTCGACGCTACGCCGGACCACCGACATCGGCCATGGGGGTCGGCAGGCGCTCAGGGCAGCAGCGGGATGACCTCGCGCAGATCCACCGACCCGACGACGATGTCGGCCTGCTCGCGTACGGCCGGCTTGGCGTTGAAAGCGAGCCCGAGTCCTGCCGCCGCCATCATCTGCAGATCGTTCGCGCCGTCGCCGACGGCGATCGTCGCATGTGCGGGAATGCCCAGGCCCGCCGCCCACTCTCGCAGTGATGCGGCTTTCACCGCGGCATCCACGATCTCGCCGTCGACGACGCCCGTGAGCACGTCATCTGAGACGGCCAGCCGGTTTGCGCGCCACCGGTCGACCCCGAGCTCGGGGGCGACGTGGTCGAGGATCTCGTGGAACCCGCCGGACACAACCCCGACGACACCGCCGCGCTCATGCACAGCCGCGGTGAGTTCGCGCACACCCGGCGTCGGCCTCACGCGGGCACGCACCCGCTCGAACGCGCTCGTCTGCACGCCGGCGAGGGCCCGAACACGGGAACGGAGACTGCTCGCGAAATCGACCTCGCCGCGCATCGCAGCCTCGGTCGCAGCCTGCACCTCGGCTCGCCGACCCGCCTCGTCGGCGAGGAGCTCGATCACTTCATCACGGATCAGCGTGGAATCGGCATCGAGGACGACGAGGAAGCGCGCAACGGTCACGCAATCGAGCGTAGCGTGCCCGTCACCGCTCGATCCGCGCGCCCTTTCCGACGACGGTGATCCCCGATTCGGTGACGGTGAAGCCGCGATCCAGATCGCGCTGGCGATCGACGCCGATCGTCGCGCCGTCGGCGAGCTCGACGTTCTTGTCGAGCACAGCACGGTGCACGCGGGCGCCCTGGCCGACGACGACGCCGTCGAACACGACCGAATCGGTGATCGTCGATCCACCGGCGGCGAGCGTTCCCGGGCCGATGACGCTCCGCTCCAGGTGCGTGCCGGAGAGGACTGAACCCGCCGAGACGATCGAGTCGATCGTGTTGCCGATGCGCCCGACCGCATCACGCACGAACTTCGCCGGCGGCGCGTTGACGCTCTGCGTGCGGATGGGCCAGAGGGTGTTGTAGAGGTTGAAGATCGGAAGCGTCGAGATGAGATCCATGTGCGCATCGAAGAACGAATCGATCGTTCCGACATCGCGCCAATAGGCCCGATCGCGCGGCGACGAGCCGGGCACGTCGTTCTGCTTCATATCGTAGAACCCGGCTTCACCCCGGTCGACGAAGTACGGGACGATGTCGCCGCCCATGTCGTGGCTAGACGAGGCGACCTCCCCATCGGCTTCGACAGCGGCGATCAGCGCTTCGGCATCGAAGATGTAGTTGCCCATCGACGCGAGAACCTCGTGCGGAGAGTCAGCGAGCCCCTCGGCATCCGTCGGCTTCTCGAGGAAGGCGCGGATGCGGCCCGACCCGTCGGGAGCGGCATCGATCACACCGAACTGGTCGGCGAGGGCGAGGGGTTGGCGGATGCCGGCGACGGTGGCCTTCGCGCCGGAATCGACGTGCGCCTCGAGCATCTGCCGGAAATCCATGCGGTAGACGTGATCGGCGCCGATCACGATGACGATGTCGGGCTTCTCGTCGTTGATGAGGTTCAGGCTCTGCAGGATGGCGTCGGCCGATCCCGAGAACCACCGTTTGCCGAGTCGCTGCTGCGCCGGCACCGAGGTGATGTAGGAGTCCAGCAGCGAGGACATCCGCCAGGTCTGGGTGATGTGCCGGTCGAGGCTGTGCGACTTGTACTGCGTGAGCACGACGATCTGCCGCAGGCCCGAATTGATGAGGTTTGAGACGGCGAAGTCGATCAGGCGGTACTGCCCGCCGAACGGCACCGCAGGTTTGGCCCGGTCTGCCGTCAGAGGCATGAGACGCTTGCCCTCGCCGCCAGCGAGGATGATGCCGAAGACCTTCGGGGGGACCGCCATGGCTCCACCATAGAACCCGAACGCGTCGCTGTACTAGCGTTCAATTATGCGCGTCGACATGATCACCAAGGAGTACCCTCCGGAGATCTACGGAGGAGCCGGTGTGCACGTCGCCGAACTTGCCCGCGCACTGCGCGATTCCATCGAGGTGCGGGTGCGCGCGTTCGGCGCGGAGCGCACCGAGACGGGCACGACGTCGTACCGCACGCCGGTCGAACTCGCCAGCGCGAACGCCGCACTGCAGACCCTGGGCACCGACCTGGTGATGGTCGGAGACGTCGTGGGGGCAGACCTCGTGCACAGTCACACCTGGTACGCGAACTTCGCCGGTCACCTGGCCTCGCAGTTGCATGGGATCCCCCATGTGCTCACCGCACACAGCCTCGAGCCGCTGCGCCCGTGGAAGGCCGAACAGCTCGGCGGCGGCTATGCGGTCTCGAGTGGGATCGAGAAGCTCGCCTACGAGAACGCGGCGGCGATCATCGCGGTGTCGTCGGGGATGCGCGCCGACATCCTCCGCAGCTATCCGCAGGTGGATCCCGGCCGCGTGCGCGTGATCCACAACGGCATCGATGTCGAACGGTGGCGACCCGTCTCGAATCACGCATTCCTGGCCGACATCGGCATGGATGCCGCTCGTCCGTCCGTCGTCTTCGTGGGGCGCATCACCCGCCAGAAGGGGTTGCCCTACCTGCTGCGCGCCGCCGAGCTCCTGCCTGCGGACGTGCAGTTGGTGCTCTGCGCCGGTGCGCCGGACACGCCCGAGATCATGGCCGAGGTGCAAGAGGGCGTTCGCCGCCTCCAGCGCACCCGTGACGGCGTGATCTGGATCGAACGGATGCTGCCGCGCGACGAGCTCAGTACGATCCTGGCCGCCGCGACGACGTTCGTGTGCCCATCGGTGTACGAGCCGCTCGGCATCGTGAACCTCGAGGCGATGGCGTGCGGTGCTGCCGTCGTCGGCACTGCGACCGGCGGAATCCCCGAGGTCGTGTCCGACGGGGTGACCGGCCGCCTGGTCCCCATCGACCAGACCGATGACGGCACGGGTACGCCGACCGACCCGGATCGTTTCGTCGCCGATCTCGCCCGCGTGCTGACCGAGGTGGTCTCCGATCCGGATCGCGCCGCCGCGTACGGTGATGCCGGGAGGCAACGTGCTGCGGAGGAGTTCAGCTGGGGCGCGATCGCCGACACCACGCGCGCGCTGTACGCGGAGCTGACGGACTGAGCCGATAGGCTGGAGGCATGCCGAGCGCTCTGGATTTCACCGATGTCGTCGTGCGCCGTGACGGGCGCAATATCGTCGATCATGTGACCTGGCAGGTCGCAGACGACCAGCGATGGGTGGTGCTCGGCCCGAACGGGGCTGGCAAGACCACGCTGCTGCAGTTGGCCGACACGCTGATGCACCCGACGGCGGGAACCGTGACGATTCTCGGCGAGACGCTCGGCCGCACCGACGTCTTCGAGCTCCGTCCGCGCATCGGCTTCGCGTCGTCGGCGATGGCCCAGCGCATCCCGCGCGAGGAGACCGTGCTCAACGTCGTTCTCACCGCGGCGTACGCGGTCACCGGTCGGTGGAACGAGCAGTACGAGAATATCGACGAGCGCCGAGCGCTGCGCGTGCTGGGGGAGTGGAAGCTCGACCAGCTCGCTGACCGCACCTTCGGCACCTTGAGCGACGGTGAGCAGAAGCGCGTGCAGATAGCGCGTGCCGTGATGACCGATCCCGAGCTGCTGCTGCTCGACGAGCCGACGGCATCCCTCGACCTCGGCTCCCGCGAAGAGCTGCTCGGCCTGCTCAGCGGCTACGCCTCATCACCGACCACACCGGCGATGGTCATGGTCACCCACCACGTGGAGGAGATCCCGGTCGGATTCACCCACGTGCTGCTGATCCGTGATGGCGGTGTGGTGGCGGCCGGTCCGATCGACGAGACTCTGACGGCGGATTCGCTCACAGAGGCTTTCGGCATGCCGATCACTATGTCGGCCGACGGCGGGCGCTACTCTGCGCGCGCAACGTCCTGACTCGAGCATCTGATAGAATCGATCCTTGGTGCTTCGGCGCCCTGAGACTTTTCACCCTGTACGCCCCCGCAAGCCAAGGAATCAGCTATGAAGACTGACATTCACCCCGAATACAAGAACGTCGTGTTCCGCGACCTCGGCTCGGGCGAGACCTTCCTGACCCGCTCCACTGTCACCAGCGACAAGACCGTCGAACTCGACGGTGTGGAGTACCCGGTCATCGACGTCGAGATCTCCTCGGCCTCGCACCCGTTCTACACGGGCAAGCAGCGCATCATGGACTCGGCCGGTCGCGTCGAGAAGTTCAACCAGCGCTTCAAGGGCTTCGGCGGCAGCAAGTAAGCTTCCGTTTCGACAGAAGGCCCCGCTTCGGCGGGGCCTTCTTCGTGTTCGGGCATCTTCGTATCACGCCGGTCTCGTCGTAGAGAGATCAGTCGAGCTCGATCGTGATTCCGCCGTCGTCGTCCATGCGTCCGGGCCCCGTGCCGGGTGTTGGCGCGGGGATCGACGCACGCTGCTGACGGTCACGGTCCTGGGTCGCCTCGTGTGCTGTCGGCGACCACACCGCGTCGAACCCGCCGGAGATTCCGCCCATCGAATCGCGGTACTCCTGCTCCACAGGCCGACTGGTCAGTGAGTGACGCACTCCGGCCACGAGCAGGATCGGGATCATCGCGAACATGATCCCGATCGCCGCCCAGCCGACGATGTCGTTCATGTGTTCAGACTACGGCGGAGAAAGCCGAATGGGCATCCATCCTCAGACGGAGTTCGGAGCGGCATCCCGTACGGGCCACGTACCGTCGAGGGCGTCTTCCGGCTCGATCCGCCCGATCCGGACGAAGTACTCGGTCAGACTCTCGGCCTGAGTGCGCGCCCAACCGACCTGCTGGGTGTGCAGCTCGTGCGCAGAGCCCGCAAGCGGGAAGCTCCGCGCGATCGCCTGTGCAACCCGTCCGGCCGCGATCGCATCAGCGGAAGCCTCGTGCGCGCCGTCGAGCGCGACACCGTAATGCTGCGCGACGACCTCCAGGGTGCGCTTGCCCTTTCGGTAGCGGTCGACGGCCTTGTCGATCACCAGGGGATCGATGATGGGCCCGGGGTCTTCGAGCACCGGGATGCCGTGGCGAACGCACTCGTGGGTGAGCAGCGAGAAATCGTACGAGGCGTTGTATGCCACCACCGGCATGCCCTGCCCGAACAGGGCGCGCAACGATGCGGCAATCTCGCCGACGACCTCAGCGGGGCTGCGCCCGTTGGCGCGTGCCTGCGCCGTGGTGATTCCGTGCACGGCCGCGGCGCCGTCGGGGATGGGTACGCCCGGATCTGCCAGCCACGACCGTGCGGCGATCTCGCGTCCCTTCGCGTCGAGCACGCCGACGTGGGCCGTGACGATGCGGTCGGCCGTGACGTCGACGCCGGTCGTCTCCAGGTCGAAGACGCCGACGCGCCCGAGCCAGGACGGTAGTTCACGATCGAGTGCCATGCGATTCTCCTCTGTCCTGCCCCACGCTAGGGACGACCTCCGACATCGCCGGTGAGGCACGCCCGTAGACTTGAGCCATGCCCGTCTCGTCGCCGTATGCCGCTCGTCTCGGCCGCATCCCGATAGAGCGTCACGAGGTCGAGGTCCGGGGCGGACGCACCGCCTACTGGGTCTACGGCCCCGAGAACGCGACGACCGTGATCGCCGTGCACGGCTTCCGCGGTGAGCATCACGGTCTCGAACCCGTGCTCGCCTATCTGCCCGAGCTGCGCGTCATCGCCCCCGACCTGCCCGGGTTCGGCGAGACCGCCCCGCTACCGGGGCGCACGCACGACCTCGACGAGTATGCGCAGTGGCTGCGCGAGTTCGCAGCGGCCGTCGCGCCCGGCGCCGTCATCCTCGGCCACTCATTTGGGTCGATCGTTGCCTCAGCGGCTGTCGCCGGCGGTCTCGAAACCCCGCGGCTCATCCTCATCAACCCCATCGGCGCACCCGCGCTGGAGGGGCCGAAGGGCATCCTGACGAAACTGGCCGTGCTCTACTACGGGCTGGGGGCGAAGCTGCCCGCCGCAATCGGCACGGCGTTGCTGCGCAACAGGCTGATCGTGCGGGGGATGAGCGTCACGATGGCGAAGACACGCGATCTGGAACTGCGACGGTTCATCCACGACCAGCACGACACCTACTTCTCCGACTTCGCCGATCGCGACGTGCTGCGCGACGCATTCGTCGCGAGCGTCTCGCACGACGTGCGCACCTTCGCCCCTGAGATCGACGTCCCGACACTGCTTGTCGCCGCCCAGCAGGACGACATCACCCCGATCGAGGCTGAGCGTCGTCTGGCGACGCTGTTCCCCGATGCCGAACTCGTCGAGATCGCCCGGGTCGGGCATCTCATCCACTACGAGACTCCCGCCGAGGCGGCCGGCGCTATTCGCCGCTTCCTCAGGGTTCCCGTCGCGCGAGGCCGATGAGACCGGCTACCCGGTAGGGGATGACCTCGCCCATCGCCAACGAGGTCTCGGTCCGTTCCACGCCCTCGATCGAGAGGATTCGCGCGTCGGTGTCGAAGAGGTGACGTGCGTCACGGCACGCCACTCGCGCGAGCAGGTCGATCGAGCCGCTCAGGCCGTGCACCTGCAGAACTTCGGGAATGCGAGCGAGCTCGGCTGTGATCCGGGGCAGTTCGGTCTGTCGCAGCCCGATGCTGACGAAGGCCTGCAGGGGGAACCCCAGCACCTCGGGTGAGAAGGAGCGCTCGTACGACAGGAAGACTCCAGTCTGCTCCAAACGGGCCATCCGGGCCTGGATGGTGTTGCGTGAGAGCCCGAGTCGTTCGGCGAGCGCGACGACGGTCGTACGGGGGTCTTCGGAGAGGGCACTCAGCAGTTCGAGATCTACACGATCAAGCGTCGACATAGTGCCAAACCATAGCAGGTTCAATCGCTGCGAACTGCGCAACATGCTCAAGATGAGCGCGAATGCTTGAGCGTGCTGATCAGCGGACGTACCCTCGAGGTAACCGATGAAGACGTCGGTGCACGGCGTGAACGCCCCCACGAAGGGCACACACGACAGGAGGACGCAGATGTCACCGCAGACCACTCCGATCGCAGACACGGCGCAGGATCTCGAACTCGCGGAGCGGCTTCTCGCTCCCGACGGGACACGCCTGGGCAATCCTGATCTCGACCCGCTCGTCTCCGACGTCGACCCAGCGCAACTGCGCGCACTGCATCGCGACATGGTGATCCTCCGTCGCATCGACGCCGAGGGCGTCGCACTGCAGCGGCAGGGCCAACTGGGCTTGTGGGCGCCGTGCAACGGTCAGGAGGCCGCTCAGATCGGCACCGCCCGCGCGCTCGATCCCATCGACTTCGTGTTCCCGAGTTACCGCGAGACCGGCGTCATCTACGCCCGCGGTGCCGAGCCCGGCGACTTCGTGCGCGTCTGGCGCGGCGAAGAGGGAGCTCCGTACGACCCGATGCAGATGCGGATGGCTCCGCTGCAGATCATCATCGGCGCCCAGACGCTGCATGCCGTCGGCTACGCGATGGGCATCAAACACGAGAAGGCGCCCGAGGTCGCCGTGACCTACTTCGGCGACGGGGCGACCAGCCAGGGCGACGTCAACGAGGCCATGGTCTTCGCCGCGTCGTACAAGGCGCCTGTCGTCTTCGTCTGCCAGAACAATCACTGGGCGATCTCCGAGCCGGTCGCCGTACAGTCGCAGTTCCCGATCTCGGGGCGGGCTCCCGGCTTCGGCATCCCGAGCATGCGCGTGGACGGCAACGACGTGCTCGCCTGCATGGCTGCGATGCGGTGGGCGCTCGCACACGCACGCGCCGGCAAGGGGCCGGCGTTCATCGAGGCGGTGACCTATCGGATGGGCCCGCACACGACCTCCGACGACCCGACCCGGTACCGCGACCCCGCCGAGCTGGACGCCTGGAAGACTCGCGACCCGATCGCCCGCGTCGAGGCGTACCTGCGCGGACTCGGCGAGATCGATGACGAGCAGATCGCCGCCGCCCACGCGGATGCCGACCGGATGGCTCGCGAGATGCGCGCCGCCTGCCTCGGCATGGTGACGCGCGAACCGCTCGCCGTATTCGACAGCGTGTATGCGGAGCCGCACAGCGGCCTCGCCCGGGAGCGCGACGAGTACGCGGCCTACCTCGCGACGTTCGAGGAGGCCTGAGATGACCCAGCTCACACTCGGCAAGGCCCTGAACGCGGGACTTCACCAGGCTATGAAGGACGATGACAAGGTCATCATCATGGGCGAGGACATCGGCAAGCTCGGCGGCGTCTTCCGCATCACCGACGGGTTGCTCGACGAGTTCGGGGCGGCTCGCGTCATCGACACGCCACTTGCGGAGTCGGGCATCGTCGGCACGGCCGTTGGGCTCGCGTACCGCGGGTACCGCCCGGTCGTCGAGATCCAGTTCGACGGCTTCGTGTACCCCGCCTTCGATCAGATCGTCGCGCAGGTCGCCAAGCTGCACTACCGCACGCAGGGCCGGGTGAAGATGCCGATCACGATCCGCATCCCGTGGGCAGGCGGCATCGGTGCGGCCGAGCATCACTCCGAATCGCCGGAGGCGTACTTCGTGCACACGGCGGGACTCCGGGTGATCGCCGTGTCCAACCCGCAGGACGCCTACCGCTGTCTTCAACAGGCGATCGCGTCGGACGATCCGGTGATCTTCTTCGAGCCCAAGCGCCTGTACCACCACAAGGGAGAGGTCGATCTGGGCGCGTCGCTGGCCGACGCCCCGCCGATGGGTCTCGCTCACGTCGTGCGCGAGGGCACGGATGCCACAGTCATCACCTACGGTGCGATGGTCTCCACTGCGCTGGATGCCGCATCCGCCGCCGAGGACGACGGGCTGTCGCTCGAGGTCATCGACCTGCGATCGATCTCGCCGGTCGACTACGACTCGGTCGCCGCCTCCGTTCGCCGTACTGGCCGGGTCGTCGTGGCGCACGAGGCCTCGCGGGAGGCAGGAGTCGCCGCCGAGGTGATCGCCAGCATCACCGAACGCTGCTTCGAATACCTCGAGGCGGCGCCGGTGCGGGTCACCGGGCACGACGTGCCGTATCCGCCCGCGAAGCTGGAGAAGTTCCACCTGCCCGACCTCGACCGGATCCTGGATGCCGTCGACCGCGTCCTCGACCGGCCGAACAGCCTGACGGGAGCAGAGTCATGATCCAGGAATTCCACCTGCCGGACCTCGGCGAAGGGCTCACCGACGCGGAGATCGTCCAATGGCTGGTCGGCCCGGGCGACACCGTCACGCTCAATCAGACGCTCGCGGAGGTCGAGACGGCCAAAGCGGTCGTCGAGCTCCCTTCGCCGTACGACGGCACAGTCGAGATGCTCCACGCCCAGGCGGGCGACACGGTCGCCGTCGGTGCACCGCTGATCGCCTTCGCAGTCGAGTCGTCGTCGCCGACGGATGCCGCGCCTACTGTCGCCGCGGGGGAGCAGAAGCCCGAGGGAGCGGATGAGAAGACCCCGCCGAACCTCGTCGGCTACGGTGCCGCGCCGTCGGATAAAGCTCGTCCGAAACGGCGCGCGCGCCGCGCAGCGTCCGATGCTCCCGCGGCGGACACCGCCGTGCTGGAGGCCGCCCCGCACGACGCGCTTCCGGAGCCCCCGGCATCCACCCGGACAGGCGAGCGCCCCCGCTCGACGCCGCCGGTGCGCGCCTACGCGAAACGCTTGGGAATCGACATCGTGCTGGTCGCCGCGGATGTCGGTGACCGCGTGATCACGCGCGACGACATCGACGCGTACGCCGAGCGCGTGGGCGGCGGCTCCGAGGCCATCGAGGCCGCGCCCCGGCCTTCGCAGCCGGGAATCTTCGATGACGCTCCCGAGCGCGAGACCCGCATCCCGATCCGGGGAGTGCGCAAGCACACGGCCGCTGCCATGGTGCAGAGTGCGTTCACCGCTCCGCACGTGACGACCTTCCACACCGTCGACGTCACCGCGACCATGGACCTCATCGAGAGCCTGCGCGCGGATCGCTCGCTCGCCGATCACCGGATCGGGCCGCTCGTCATCGTGGCGAAGGCTGTCTGCCTGGCACTGAGTCGTACGCCGGGTCTGAACTCCCGATGGGACGAGGAGGCGGGCGAGATCGTCCAGCCGCACTACGTCGACCTCGGTATCGCCGCGGCGACCGAGCGGGGTCTCATCGTGCCGAACATCCGAGACGCGGAGCGGATGACGGTGCCGCAGCTCGCGGATGCCGTGACCGCCCTCACACAGACGGCACGGTCGGGCAAGACCTCGCCGGCAGAGCTCGCCGGCGGCACGTTCTCGATCACCAACATCGGCGTCTTCGGCATCGATGCCGGTACCCCGATCCTGCCGCCCGGGCAGTCGGGCATCCTCGCTGTCGGTGCCGTTCGAGCGATGCCGTGGGAGCACCGCGGTGAGATCGCGCTGCGCCACGTGATGACGCTGAGCCTGTCGTTCGACCATCGGATCGTCGACGGCGCCGAGGGGGCCCGGTTCGTGAAGGATGTCGCCGACATCCTCGAGGAGCCCGGGCGGGCGATGCTTCTGGGGTGACCGCTGACGATCCTCAGGCGATGAGCGCTGCGTGGGCCATCGCCGTGAGGATCTCAGCGGTGGCGCGCTTCGATCGCGACGCGCTGCGCGTGCTGTGCGGGGTGGAGTTGATGAGGCCGAAGCACGCCTGCACGCGCAGTCGGAGTTCATCGGCCGGGGCCTCGTGCAGCGGCGCGAGGGCGGAGATCCACAGGTCGATGTACGTGCGCTGCAGGTGACGCACCGCGGCACGGTCCGTGTCGGACAGATGTGCCAGGTCGCGGTCGTGCACGCGGATGACATCGGCGTTGCCGAGGGCGAAGTCCACGTGGAAAGCGATCAGGGCCGCCATCCGCTCGTCCGCGCCGTCGGATTCCCCCGCGACGCGTGTGCCGCCGGTGACGAGGTCTTCGCTGACCTTGACGAGCACGGCGCCGAGCAGCGCCTGCTTGCCGGCGAAGTGGCGGTATACAGCTGGGCCGGACACGCCGACCGCCGCGCCGATCTCCTCCAGGCTCACACCCGGGTATCCACGCTCCGCGAACAGCCGAGCGGCCTCGGCCAGGAGGGCGTCCGCGCGCTCAGCTTTGGCGCGATCCCGCGCGGTGAGGGGACTTGTCATCTCAGTTAACGCTCGCTAACCTAAATTGTCGGGTTAGTGAACAGTAACCGAAAACATGCGCTGGGTGCCACCGCGTGGATCGAGGAGGATGACGTCATGGCCGCAGAACTCACCGAAGAGGAACTCGAACTCAGCGCCATGGTGCGCGACTTCGCCGACACGGTCGTCGCCCCGCAGGCCTACGAGGCCGACCGGACGCACACCCTCTCGATGGATGTCGTCGCCCAGATGGGGGAGCTGGGGCTGTTCGGCCTGCCCTTCCCGGAGCAGTACGGCGGACAGGGCGGCGACTATCTGGCGCTGGGCCTCGCGATCGAAGCTCTGGGCCGCGTCGACCAATCGATCGCCATCACCCTCGAGGCGGGCGTGAGCCTGGGAGCCATGCCGATCTTCCGCTTCGGAAACGATGCGCAACGCGAAGAACTCCTGCCGGATCTCCTCACCGGGCGCGCGCTGGCGGGATTCGGCCTCACCGAACCGGAGGCCGGCAGCGACGCCGGTGCGACGCGCACGACCGCACGCCTCGACGGCGACGAATGGGTCATCGACGGCGCCAAGCAGTTCATCACGAACTCTGGAACGCCGATCACCCGTTTCGTCACGGTCACAGCTGTCACCGGCGAGGTCGCGGGCCGCAAGGAGATCTCGACGATCATCGTGCCGAACGGAACCCCGGGTCTCACCGTCGAGGCGCCGTACGACAAGGTCGGGTGGCGCGCATCGGACACGCATCCGCTCACCCTCGACGGGGTGCGCGTGCCGGCGGCCAACCTGCTCGGAGAGCGCGGCACGGGGTTCCGGAGCTTCCTCAGCATTCTCGACGAGGGGCGCATCGCGATCGCCGCCCTCGCAACCGGTGCGGCGGAGGGATGCCTTGAAGAGGCTGTGCAGTATGCGAAGAGCCGCACGGTCTTCGGAGCGGCCCTGAGCACCCGGCAGAATGCCCAGTTCACCCTTGCACGTATGCGCGCCCGCGTGCACACCGCTCGTCTCGCCTGGCACCACGCCGCACGGCTGCGCGATGCGGGCAAACCCTTCGCCGAGGCCGCAGCGATCGCCAAGCTCGTCGCCGGGGATGCCGCGATGGACAATGCCCGCGACGCCACCCAGATCTTCGGGGGCAACGGGTTCATGAACGAGTTCGTGGTGGGACGGCACTATCGTGATTCGAAGATCCTCGAGATCGGCGAAGGCACGACCGAGGTGCAACTGCTGGTGATCGCTCGTGGATTGGGACTGATGTGACAGATATCGTGCAGCGGGGGCTGTACTTCGAAGAGTTCGAGATCGGCGACCGATATCTGCATCGCCCGGGGCGCACGGCGACAGAGGCCGACAACGTGCTGTTCACGACCCTCACCATGAACACGCAGGCTCTCCATCTGGATGCCGCCTTCGCACAGACCCAGGAATTCGGCCAGCAGCTGATGAACTCGATGTGGACTCTGTCGACGCTGGTGGGCGCCTCGGTCGCGCAGCTCACCCAGGGCACGCTCGTCGCGCAGCTCGGCCTCGGCGACATCGCATTCCCGCACCCGCTGTTCGCCGGTGACACGCTCTACAGCGAGAGCGTCGTGACCGAGAAGCGCCTGTCGAACTCGCGCCCGGGCCAGGGCATCTGCACGATCGCGCACACGGGGCGCAATCAGGATGACGTCGTCGTCGCGACGGCGACCCGTACGGTTCTCGTCCACCGCGTACCGGAGGAGAGCTGATGGCGATCGACCTCGGTCCCGCGCTGCTGTTCTGCCCCGGTGACAGGCCGGAGCGCTTCGCCAAGGCGGCTGAGCGGGCCGATGCTGTGATCCTCGACCTCGAGGATGCGGTCGCCCCTGATTCGAAGGCCGCCGCGCGGGCGCACGTCGCGGCAGCCGACCTCGACCCGGCCCGCGTGATCGTCCGGGTGAACGCGCCCGGCACCGACGATTTCGTGGCCGACCTCGCCATGCTCGCCGAATCGCCGTTCCGTACCGTGCTGGTCGCCAAGACGGAGGACACCTCCGCCCTGGACCGCTTCGACGCGTCGTACTCGCTGATCGCGCTGTGCGAGACCGCCCGTGGCGTGAGCGCGGCGGCGCAGATCGCCGCGCACGACCGCATCACGGCGCTGATGTGGGGCGCCGAGGATCTCGTCGCATCCCTCGGCGGCACCGCCAGCAGGCACGCCGACGGGCGCTACCGCGACGCGGCCCGTTACGCACGTTCGCGGGTGCTGATGGAGGCTGGCGCGCAGGGGAAGGCGGCCATCGACGCGGTGCACATCGACATCGACGACACTCCGGGCCTGGCTGCGGAGGCCGAGGACGCTGCGGCATCCGGGTTCCGGGCGACGGCCTGCATCCACCCCGGGCAGGTGGCCACGATCCGCGCAGCCTACGCACCGGATGCCGAGACCCTGGCCTGGGCGCGTGACGTGCTGGCCGCTGCAGAGGGGGAGCGGGGCGTGTTCCGCTTCCGCGGACAGATGATCGACGAGCCGGTGCTGCGGCACGCGCGAGCGGTGGCAGTGCGTGGGGCTTAGGGGGCGACGGGCTCGAGCAGTCGCAGCAGGCCGGGGCCGGCTTCGAACCGGTGCAGCGAGCCGTTGCGCAGCACATCGCCCTCCTGCGGCAGCGAGCCGCTCGAGGCGTGGTGGAGCAGCGAGCGGATGACGCCGCCGTGCGTGACGACGATCACGGACTCGGCGACCGGGGCCGAGCGGCGCCGCGACGCACGGGCGATCTGGTCGAGGGCACCGAGCGCGCGGTCGCGGACGATCTCGAGCGACTCGGCCCCGGTCGGCGCCGCATGCCAGTTCTCGAACTGCTGAAGGTATTCGTCGACCATCATCCCCTCGCCGTCGCCGAACTCGCGCTCGCGCATGCCGGGGGCCAGCGCCGGGGCTGTCAGGCCGAGTCGGGCGGCGATGATCCGCGCCGTCTCGTGCGCACGGATCAGCGGGCTGGCGTAGATCGCATGATGTGTCGCAGTGCCGAGCAGTTCGGCGGCGGCGAGTGCGTCGGCGCGGCCGGTGTCGTTCAGTGGGATGTCGGTGGAACCCTGGATGCGTCGATCGAGGTTCCAGTCGGTCTGGCCGTGACGGACGAGGGTGATCAGGGGCACGACAGCAACTCCTTGAGGGCCGGGAACACGTCGCCGGTGCCGCCGGTGAGCACGGCATGTGCCCACGGGTCGGCGCGGGTCGGCTCGCGATTGACGATGATCAGGGGGATGCCGCGGCGCCGGGCGCGCTCGACGAGCCGAACGCCCGAGTTCACGACGAGGGAAGAGCCGGCGACGATGAGAGCGTCGCTGCCGCGCAGCATCGACTCGGCCGCGCGGAACCGATCGGCCGGGACGAACTCACCGAAGAACACGACATCGGGCTTGAGCATGCCGCCGCAGATCGTGCATCTGGGGACGATGAACCCGTCGCTTCTTTCCGGGGCGACGTCGCCGTCCGGGTTCAGTGCGATGTTCTCGGGCACGGTGATCCACGGATTGAGCTCTTCGATCTGCGCGGCGATGTCACGACGGTCGAACACCTGACCGCAGTTCAGACACAGCACCCGGCGCATGGTGCCGTGCACCTCTACGACGCGGGCGCTGCCGGCTCGCAGGTGCAGTCCGTCCACGTTCTGAGTGATGACGCCGGAGACGACGCCGTCTCGTTCCATCTCAGCCAGCGCGATGTGCCCGCGGTTCGGCTGCGCCGACGCGAAGGCACGCCATCCGAGATGTCCGCCGATCCAGTAGCGGCGCCGGGCCGCCTCGTCGTCGAGATAGCGCTGTCCGGTCATCGGGTCGGCACGCGTCCGTGCACCCTCGCCGCGGTAGGCGGGGATGCCGGAATCCGTCGAGATGCCGGCGCCGGTGAGCACGGCGATGGTGCGGCCGCGGAGGAGATCGGCGGATCGCTCGATGCCGGCAGCCAGCTCGGCGCTGATCGTCACACTCACGGAACCTCCCCGACGAGTCTACGGTGCGTCCTGACAGCCCGGGGTGGGGTGGCAGAGTTGTCGGCATGCACATCGAGCACGTCGACGACGCATCGGATCCGCGGCTCGCGGACTATCGGAACCTGACCGATACGGCGCTCCGTCGTGTGCAGGAGCCGCGGGGCGGGCTCTACATCGCCGAATCCGCGAAAGTCATCGAGCGCGCTGTCGCCGCGGGGCACGCGCCGCGGTCAGTGCTCGCGCAGGAGCGGTGGCTTTCCGGCATCGAGAAGGTTCTCGCACAGCGCTCGGACTTCGACCTCGACGTGCCGGTCTACGTCGTGCCCGACAGCGTTGCCGAACAGGTGACAGGCTACGCCGTGCATCGCGGTGCGCTGGCGTCGATGCACCGGCCGGAACTGCCGGCGCTGCGCGACGTGCTGCGTGATGCACGGCTGGTGCTCGTGCTGGAGGACCTCATCGAGCACACGAATGTGGGCGCAGCGTTCCGTGCGGCGGCGGGACTAGGCGCCGATGCCGTGCTGGTCACGTCACGGTGCGCCGATCCGCTGTACCGCCGCAGCGTGAAGGTCAGCACGGGCACGGTCTTTCAGGTGCCTTGGACGCGCATCGACGACTGGGGGACGGGCATCGACGAGCTGCGGGCCGCGGGATTCGACCTGGCGGCGCTGGCCCTGCGCGACGACGCCGTCCCGCTCGACCTCTACGCTGCGACGCGGCCCGAGAAGGTCGCGCTCGTCTTCGGCACTGAGGGCGACGGGCTCTCCGACACAGCGCTGGATGCCGCGGATGCCGTCGTCACGATCCCGATGCGCGGGGGAGTGGACTCGCTCAACGTCGCCTCCGCGGCGGCCGTGGCGCTTTGGGCGCTGTCGACCTGACGGCGGCCGTCAGTCGTCGTCGGATACGAGGATCACCGGTGCGGCGTCGGGGCGTTTGGCCGAGACGAGGTCACCGGACGACTGGTGTCGCAGACGCCGCAGCACCCACGGTACGAGGTGCTCGCGCGCCCACCCGAGGTCTTCGGACCGCGCTTCGCGCCAGCTGCGCACCGGCAGCGGGTCAGGCTGCATGGCCTGCAGATCGTTCGGCACATTGAGGGCGCGCAGCACCATGCGTGCGATCTCGTGGTGGCCCAGTGCGTTGTAGTGCAGCCGGTCATCATCGAAGAAGCGGGGATCCTGGACGGTCTTCAGCGCCCACTGGTCGGCAACGATGCAGTCGTGACGGTCGGCGATGGCCCGTACGTTCTCGTTGTAGATGGCGACTTTGCCGCGGAAGGGTCGGAAAACGGGCGTGAACCCCGTATCGATGCCGGTGAACAGGATGATCGCGGCCCCCGTGGATGCCAGGCGTGACACGGCGTCTTCGAGCATCGCCGCAATGGCGTCGGGGTCGGTCCCCGGTCGGATCACATCGTTGCCGCCGGCGCAGAGCGAGATCAGATCGGGGCGCAGCGCGACAGCCGGCTCGATCTGGTCAGAGACGATCTGGGCGATGAGCTTTCCGCGTACCGCGAGGTTCGCGTAAGCGAACTCGTCGACCTGTGAGGCGAGGACCTCTGCCACGCGATCTGCCCACCCGCGGTGGCCGCCCGGCGCCTCGGGGTCGGGGTCGCCGATGCCCTCCGTGAAGGAATCGCCGACGGTCACGAAACGATGCCACGGGTGCGGGCCCTCGTTGGATACGTACGGCGTTCTGGAGGAATCCTGCTCGGTCATCGTGCACTCCTTCGACAGGGAACGAGCTTACCTCCGCAGCTATTACCCTGGACTCGATGCTCTCTCCGTCCTTCCCTCAGCGCGCCCCGTGGGGGACGGCGGACAAGCTTCGCGCCTGGCAGCAAGAGGCGCTCGACCTGTATTTCACACGTGATCAGCGGGACTTCCTCGTCGCCGCGACCCCGGGAGCCGGAAAGACCACGTTCGCACTGACCCTCGCGGTCGAGCTGCTGCGGATGGGCGAGGTGAAGCGGGTCATCGTCGTCGCCCCGACCGAGCACCTGAAGACGCAGTGGGCGGATGCCGCTGCCCGGGTCAGCATCCGGCTCGATCCGCGCTTCCGCAACAGTCACTGGGTGCCGTCCCGGCAGTACCACGGCGTCGTGGTGACCTACGCACAGGTCGCCGCCAAACCCTCTCTGCACCGCCATCTCACCGCGGATGCCGACACCCTGGTGATCCTCGACGAGGTGCACCACGGCGGCGACGCGCTCAGCTGGGGCGACGGCATCCGCGACGCATATGAGCCGGCGAAGCGCAGACTCTCACTCTCGGGCACCCCGTTCCGCAGCGACACCGCGCCGATCCCGTTCGTCACGTACGCGCCCGACGAATCCGGCGCGCGCATCTCGACCACCGACTATGCCTACGGCTACGGGCGGGCCCTTGCCGACGGGGTCGTGCGTCCGGTGCTGTTCCACATGTATTCGGGCAAGATGCGGTGGCGCACCAGCGCCGGTGATGAGCTCGAGGCGCACCTCGGGCAGGACAACACCAAGGACGTCACATCCCAGGCGTGGCGCACGGCGCTCGACCCGGAGGGTGAGTGGATTCCGGCGGTGCTGTCCGCCGCCGACCGGCGGCTCACCGAGATCCGTCATCATCTGCCGGATGCCGGCGGCCTGGTGCTCGCGACTGATCAGACCGTCGCCCGGGCCTACGCCAAGATTCTGCACAGCCTCACCGGGCAGCGGCCGACGCTCGTGCTCTCCGATGACGCCACGGCATCCGAGCGGATCGAGCGGTTCAGCGCCGACGGCAGTCGCTGGATGGTCGCGGTGCGGATGGTGTCCGAGGGCGTCGACGTTCCACGGCTCGCCGTCGGCGTGTATGCCACGTCGTCGTCGACACCGCTGTTCTTCGCTCAGGCGATCGGCCGATTCGTACGCGCGCGTCGTCGCGGTGAGGCCGCCAGCGTCTTCCTGCCCAACGTCCCGGTGCTGATGGGGCTCGCGAACGAGCTCGAGAAGCAGCGCGATCACGCGCTGGATCGGCAGACTGCGGACGACGATGGCCTCGACGACTCGCTGCTGGAGAGCGCGAATCGTGAGGAGGAGGCGTCAGATGCCCTGACGCAGGAGTTCACGTACCAGGCCATCTCCTCGCTCGCGCACTTCGATCGGGTCGTCTTCGAAGGCAGTGAATTCGGTCAGCTCGCCGAACCCGGCAGCCCGGAAGAGGAGGAGTTCATCGGCATTCCCGGACTCCTCGAACCCGAGCACGTTCATGAGCTGCTCATGCAGCGTCAGACGCGTCAGTCGAAGCTGCGGGCGGCGCGAGAATCGACCGAGGGGCCTGAGTCGACGACCACCCTCCCACCACCACTGCACCGCACGCTCCGAGAGCAGCGGCAACTGCTGAACAGCCTGGTCGGTCTGTACGCCCGACAGGCCGGTGAGCCGCACGGCGCCGTGCACGCCGAGCTGCGCCGGCTCTGCGGCGGTCCGGCCGTGGCGCAGGCGACCGTGGCGCAACTGCAGCAGCGGATCGATCTGCTCCGCAAGCGCGTCCGCTCGTAGCATCCAGCCCGAAAGACCCCGGTCGGGTTAGGAACCCCGAAATGCTGGCAATCCGGGCTTTTCGGGGCTGCCGCCGCCGACGCGCCGATAGCGTTGAGGACGCCCGAACGCATCCCGCCGCCCCGATCCGGAGAACATATGAGCGCGCCCTCAGCCGCAGAGCCGACCGCGGCCGATCGTCGCCGGTGGGCGCGGTATCTCGTCGAGGAGCGTGCGGAGGGGCTCGTCTACCAGAAGCTTGCAGATCGCAAGACAGGTGAAGAACGCGAGATCCTGCAGAGCCTCGCCGATGCGGAACGCCGTCATGAGGAGCACTGGCTGGATCTGCTCGGCGGGGAACCCGATCGGCTTCCGCGCGCGGGCCTGCGGTCTCGGCTGCTCGGGTGGGCGGCCGGGCGGTTCGGGTCGATCTTCGTGCTCGTGCTCGCACAGAGTGCAGAGGCGCGCTCGCCCTATGACACGGAGTCGTACGCCACTCCGGCAATGCGCGCCGACGAGAAGATCCACTACGAGGTGGTCCGCGGTCTCGCAGCCCGCGGCAGACGTCGCCTGTCGGGCTCCTTCCGCGCGGCCGTGTTCGGCGCCAACGACGGACTCGTCAGCAACCTTGCGCTGGTGCTCGGGATCGGGGCCACCGGTGTGGCCCCGAGCTTCGTGCTGTTCAGCGGCATCGCGGGCCTGCTCGCCGGGGCGCTCTCGATGGGAGCAGGGGAGTTCGTGTCGGTGCGTTCACAGCGGGAACTGCTGGCCTCGACCGAAGCCAATGAAGATGCCGCGCAGTCGGCGGGCGACCTCGACATAGACGAGAACGAACTCGCTCTCGTCTATCGCGCGCGCGGCATCGACGAATCCGAAGCCCTCGCCCGTTCCCGCCGCATCATCGCTGCGGCACAGGAGGGTGTGCGGCGATCCGCCACCGGGACGATCCGCGCGCACGCGGCATCGAGCGACCACGACGTCGTCGGCAGTGACTGGACCGCTGCGATCTCGAGCTTCCTGCTGTTCGCGTCCGGTGCGATCATCCCCGTCCTGCCGTGGATCTTCGGCCTGCAGGGCCTGACTGCCATCCTCATCGCCCTGCTGCTGGTGGGGGTCGCGCTTCTCGCGACCGGGACGGCCGTCGGCATTCTCTCCGGCGGACCGCCGCTGCGCCGGGCTCTCCGCCAGCTCGCCATCGGCTTCGGTGCCGCCGCCGTGACGTACGCGCTCGGGCTCGTCTTCGGCGTCGGGGCGGTCTGACCTGAACAGCGGTGTGATCAAGACATAAGAAAAGCCCCCATGACGGGGGCTATTCTCGCTGTGCGCGGAGGGGGACTTGAACCCCCACGCCCTTGCGGGCACTGCGACCTCAACGCAGCGCGTCTACCATTCCGCCACCCGCGCAGGTGGTGAAGGTCGTTGCCGACCGAAGAGAAACGTTACCAGGTTTCGTGAACGACGACGAACCGGCAGACCGACCCGGGCGTGCCGCAGCGGCTTCGATAGCCTGGGGTCATGTCCGAACCCCAGCATCCGGAAGTCGTGCGCATCGCGCGGGATCTCATCCGCATCGACACCTCCAACTACGGCGGAGGCAGGGCGAACGGAGAACGCGAAGCCGCCGAGTACGTCGGCGCCCATCTCGAGAGTCTGGGGCTGGAGACGGCCTACTACGAACCGATCCCGCGCCGCACGAATGTGATGGCCCGCGTACCGGGGCGCAACCCCGAAAAGCCTGCCCTGGTCGTGCACGGACACCTCGACGTCGTGCCCGCGATGGCCGAGGACTGGACGGTCGATCCGTTTGCCGGCGAGGTCCGTGACGGGATGCTGTGGGGCCGTGGCGCTGTCGATATGAAGAACATGGATGCCATGATTCTCACTGCCGTCGGCGACATCCTCCGAGCGGGGGAGCAGCCGGAGCGCGACCTCGTGCTGGCGTTCTTCGCTGACGAGGAGAACGGCGGCGTCGAGGGCTCTGCCCTGGTCGTGAAGGATCGCCCGGAGTGGTTCACCGGTGCGACCGAGGCGATCAGCGAGGTCGGCGGGTATTCGATCACCGTCGACGAACGCCGCGCATACCTGCTGCAAGTGGGGGAGAAGGCGCTGATCTGGATCCGCCTGGTCGCCAAGGGGCGTGCCGGTCACGGCAGCCGTCTCCACGACGACAACGCCGTCGTGGGGCTCGCCGAAGCCGTCGCGGCGATCGGACGCACTCGCTGGCCGATCCGGTTGACCCCGACCACGCGGGCGCTGCTGCAGGGCCTGAGCGACCTCACCGGGCGCTCCACCGACGACCCGGACGAACTGGCCGCAGCATCCGGCCCTGCCGAGGCCTTCCTGCGCTCGACGTTCCGCACGACGACGAACCCGACCGCTCTGAGCGCCGGCTACAAGCACAATGTGATCCCGGAGCGTGCTGAGGCGCTGATCGACGTGCGGGTGATACCTGGCACCGAAGACGACGTGCTCGCCGAACTGCAGCAGATCGTCCGAGACGACATCGTCATCGAGACGGTCGTACGCGACATCGGCATGGAGACGCCCTTCGAGGGCGACCTCGTCGAGGCGATGGTCGGCGCACTGGGACGCCATGACCCCGGGGTCCCGGTGATCCCTTACCTGCTCGGGGCCGGCACCGACAACAAGGCCCTCACGACGCTCGGCATCACCGGGTACGGTTTCGCGCCGCTGCGTCTTCCGGCGGATCTGGACTTCACGGGGATGTTCCACGGAGTCGACGAGCGCGTGCCCGTAGAATCGCTTGTCTTCGGTCAGCAGGTGCTGGCCGATCTGCTGCGCTCGTACTGACGCGCTTTTCGCACTATCAGAAGGCCCCGCCATGCATCTGCTCGAAGCGCTGTTCCTGGGCATCGTCCAGGGACTGACCGAGTTTCTCCCGATCTCTTCGAGCGCGCACCTGCGCATCGTGGGCACCTTCACCGGTTCGGGTGAGGACCCGGGCGCCGCGTTCACGGCGATCACCCAGATCGGCACCGAAGCCGCCGTCGTGGTCTTCTTCTGGAAGGACATCACGCGGATCATCGGCCGGTGGTGCCGGGCACTGGTGGGAAAGCTGCCGCGCAACGATCCGGATGCCCGGATGGGCTGGTTGATCATCATCGGCAGCATCCCGATCGTCGTGCTCGGTCTGCTGTTCCAAGACCAGATCGAGACCGTGCTGCGGTCGATGTGGCTCGTGGCGATCATGCTGATCGCCTTCGGCATCCTGCTCGGCGTCGCCGACTATGTGGGTGCGAAACGGCGCACGCTCGACCAGATCACCTACCCGCACGGCATCCTCTACGGGCTGGCGCAGGCGCTCGCCCTGATCCCCGGAGTGTCCCGATCCGGCGGCACGATCACCATGGGGCTGTTCCTCGGCTACGAGCGGGCAGCGGCAGCGCGCTACGCATTCCTCCTCGCCATCCCCGCCGTCTTCGGCAGCGGCTTCTTCCAGTTGTTCAAGAGCTGGGATGCGCCGGATCAGTACTTCTCGCTCGGCGAGACGGTCGCTGCGACCGGCATCGCCTTCGTCGTCGCCCTGGGCGTCATCGCGTTCTTCATGAAGTGGATCTCCACGCACAGCTTCCTGCCGTTCGTGATCTACCGGATCCTGCTCGGTGTCGCACTGCTGGTGCTGCTCAGCACCGGGCTGATTGCCGCTTAGCGCTTGCGGTCGCCGGGCCCGTCGTCACGGCGGCGCAGGTAGCGCTCGAAGGCCTGGGCGATCGCGTCGCCCGATGCCTCGGGAGAGTCCCACGTGTCGCGCGTGCGCTCGAGCTGGTGGATGTACTCGGTCATCTCTTCGTCGTCCGCCGCGGCGGCGTCGATCGACGCCTCCCAGGTCGCGGCATCCGTGCGCAGCCCCTCGCGGGGAAAATCGACTCCGGTCAGCTCTTCAAGCCGGTCGAGCAGCGCGAGTGTCGCCTTCGGCGACGGGGCGGCGGATGCGACGTAGTGCGGCACGCTCGCCCACAGGGTCGCGCTCGGGATGCCGGCGGTCTCGGCGAAGTGCTCGATGACGCTGAGGATGCCGACCGGCCCCTCGTACAGCGACCGCTCGACGCCGAGCTCATCGCGCACCTGCTCGTTGGAGCTCGCCGCGAAGACCGAGATCGGGCGGGTGTGGGGAACATCCGAGAGCATCGCGCCGAGCAGGATGAATCCGGAGATATCGTCGCGCAGCGCGATGTCGATGAACTCGTTCGCGAATGCCTGCCAGGTGCGGGCGGGTTCGGCTCCGGTGAGCAGCCAGAACTCCGGTTCACCGTCGGCGCGCTCGGTGCGCGGACGCCACAGCCCCGCCTCGGGCCAGTGCAGTTCGCGCTTGCCCGTGGGATCCATCCGGGACGAGGGCCGGGTGTACTGGTAGTCGAAGTACAGTTCGGGATCGACGGAGTGGACGAGCTCGTAGTCGACGCCCTCGCGGAACACGTCGATCGCGCCGCTGGCGGCTTCTCCTGCATCGTTCCAGCCGTCGAAGGCGACCACGACGATGCGATCTCCGAGTGCATCCATCCGTTCTCCCTTCCACGACGGAATGCGGCTATCCCTCCAGGCTAGTGCGCGCTCGACTGACGTGGTGCATCACCCGGATAGCATGGTGTGGTGAGTCATACGCCGCAGGCAGTCCTCTGGGACATGGATGGAACGCTGGTCGACACGGAGCCGTACTGGATGGCTGCCGAGACCGCGCTGGTCGAGTCGTTCGGCGGCGTCTGGACCCACCAGCAGGCGATGCAGTTGGTCGGAAACGGGCTGATGGACAGCGCGCGCATTCTGCGAGATACCGGTGTGGACATGGAGCCGGATGCGATCGTCGCGCGGCTCACCGATGAGGTCCGAAACGCCCTCGCCACGCAGGGCGTTCCGTTCCGGCCGGGCGCGCGCGAGCTGCTGCGCGATCTGCACGCCGCCAGCATCCGCACCGCTCTGGTGACGATGTCTCTGGGGCGGATGGCACGCAGCGTCGTGGATCTCATCGGCTTCGACGCATTCGAGTACGTCGTCGCCGGTGACGATGTCGCGCGCCCGAAACCGCATCCTGAGCCCTACCTCCGCGCCGCCGAGCTGCTCGACATCGATATCGCCGACACTCTGGTGATCGAGGATTCGCCCACCGGGGTGCGGGCCGGCGTGGCGTCCGGCGCCGTTGCTGTGGGCGTTCCGCATATGGTTCCTCTCGATGATGCCGGGGCGCACATGCTCTGGCCGACCCTGGAGGGGCGGTCAGCGGCAGATGTGAGCGCGGCGTTCTCCTCCGTTCGCGCGCACCAGGGAGCGACTCGGTGACCGCCACCGCTTCTCGTCCGAGCGGGCCGTTCCGCGAAGGCGACCGCGTGCAGCTCACCGGCCCCAAGAACCGGCTGCACACCGTCACGCTCGCGCCGGACGGTGAGATGCACACCCACCACGGAGTGCTCTTCCACCGCGATCTGATCGGTCTGCCCGACGGTTCGGTGGTCACGAACAGCTCGGGCCATGAGTACCTGGCGATGCGGCCGCTGCTGCGTGATTTCGCGATGTCGATGCCGCGGGGCGCAGCCATCGTCTATCCGAAGGATGCCGCGCAGATCGTCATGCAGGCCGACATCTTCCCCGGCGCCACCGTCGTCGAGGCCGGAGTCGGATCCGGTGCGCTGTCGCTGTCGCTGCTGCGTGCCATCGGCACCGCGGGGCGGCTGGTCTCCTTCGAACGCCGAGAGGACTTCGCCGAGGTGGCCCGGTCGAACGTCGAGACCTTCTTCGGCGGAGCTCCGGACACCTGGGAGGTGGTTGTCGGTGACCTGGCCGACGCACTTCCGTCCACGCTTCCGGCGGGGAGCGTCGACCGGGTCGTGCTCGACATGCTCGCACCGTGGGAGGTGTTGGATGCTGTCGCCGATGCCCTGACGCCCGGCGGCGTCGTGCTCTGCTACGTCGCCACGGCCACGCAACTGTCACGTGTCGCGGAGTACATCCGCGGCACCGGATGCTTCACCGACCCCGACGCGTCGGAGACGATGGTGCGCGGCTGGCACGTCGAGGGACTCGCCGTGCGCCCGGACCATCGCATGGTCGCCCACACCGGGTTCCTGCTCACGGCCCGCCGGCTCGCGCCGGGAACAACAGCGCCCGAACTGAAGCGTCGAGCATCGAAGTCGAGCTACGGCGATGAGGATGTCGAACTGTGGACTCCCGGAGCCGTCGGCGACAGGGACATCACGGACAAGAACCTTCGCAAGCGCGCCCGCGAGGCGGCAAGGGCCGCGGAAGGGGCACGCGCGGCCGCCGCGTCGCGCGACGCGGATGGGTCTGCGCAATAGACTGGAGCGCGTGCGTAAAACCTCTGCCGCCCTGGCCACTCTCGCCCTCGCCGTCGTCGCGCTGACAGGTTGCTCGACCGGCCCCTCGTACGACGGTGCCGCCTGCGATCGCGGTGCCTCCACGAGCGGCATCGAGGACCTCGCCGACATCACCGGTGACGTCGGCGAGCAGCCGGATGTCGAGCTGTTCACCCCCATCGGCGCGGAGAAGAGCTCGTTCGGCGATGTCGTGACCGGCACGGGACCCGCACTCACCGGTGCGAACCAGAGCGCCGTGTTCGAGTTCTCGCTGTACTCCGGACGCACCGGCGAACCGGTGGCGGCGACCGCCTACGACGAGGACGCCGCCCAGCTGGCGAGCGTCGGCTACTGGGCTCAGACGGTGCCAGCGTTCGGAGCGTCGCTCGAGTGCGCGACGGAAGGGTCCCGCGTTCTCTCCGTCATCTCGCCCGAAGACTTCGGTGCGCAGAACCTCGCAGGCTTCGGCCTCGAGGCCGACGAGCCCGTCGTCGCCGTGTTCGATGTCGTCAAGGTCTTCCCCGGCAAGGCTGAGGGCACGCTGCAGTACAACGATGCATCCGGCATGCCGACCGTGGTCCGCGCCGCCGACGGTCGACCGGGCATCATCGTGCCCGACAGCGCAGCACCGTCCGACCTCGAAGTCCAGACGCTGATCAAGGGCGACGGCGAGAAGGTCGCTGAGGACGACACGCTTCTGGTCAACTACACCGGCGTCACCTGGGACGAGCGCACGGTGTTCGACTCCTCGTGGGACCGCGGCGCGGCGACGTTCGAGATGGCGAACCTCATCCCCGGTTTCACCCAGGGCCTCACCGGCCAGACCGTCGGCTCGCAGGTGCTGATCGTCGTGCCCCCGGAGCTCGGGTACGGGGACCAGGCGAGTGGAGCGGTCCCTGCGGGCGCCACGCTCGTCTTCGTCGTCGACATCCTCGGCATCGATCCACCGGCCGCAGCGCAGCAGTGATGGCCGCCCGCATCCCGCCGGAGGAGCGCCAGACGAATCTCGTCGTGGCGCTGATGGCCACGGAGATCGGGCTCACCAAACAGCAGATCCTGGACAGCGTCTCCGGGTATCGTCAACGCGCCGAGACCGGCACCAGGGTCGATGCGCTCGAGAAGATGTTCGAGCGCGACAAGGATGAGCTGCGCACGCTCGGGGTGCCGATCGAGACGATCGGCGACTCCAGCGATCCGAACGATCTGCGCGAGGCGCGCTACCGGATCCCGAAGGCCGAGTACGATCTGCCGGCGGACATCTCATTCAGCCCGGCCGAGCTCGCCGTCCTGCAGCTCGCCGGCAGCGTGTGGAGCGCCGAGTCGGCGTCCGCCGACGCGCAGGCCGGCGTCCGTAAGATCCGCGCACTGGGCATCGACGGCGACGAACCGATCATCGGCTTCGCTCCGCGGATCACGACGCGCGAGAGCAGCTTCGCCCCATTGCAGGCGGCGATCGAAGAGTGCCGCGTCGCCGTCTTCGACTACCTCAAGCCGGGGGAGGAGTCTCCGCGCAGGCGCACGATCAGGCCGCTCGCGCTGCTCGACTTCGAAGCGCGCTGGCACGTGTACGGCATCGACGTCGACGCCGATGGCGAACGCACCTTCCTGCTGAGCCGGATCGTCGGCGACGTGGTGCTGACGCGCAAGAGCTTTGCGCCGGAGCTCCGCGACGGCGCGGGGGATCGGGCACTGGCCGGGCTCCGGGCAGTCGCCGAACGCAACTCGGCTCTGCTGGAGATCACGCCGGGCACGGAGGCGGCTCTGCGGCTCGGCCGTCGGGCCAGACCCGAGATCCAAGGCTTCAGCGTGCCCTTCGTGGACGTGCACATCTTCGCCGACGAGCTCGCCTCGTACGGGCCCGAGGTGCGTGTCGTCGAGCCGCCCGCTCTGCGGGACGCGGTCGTCACGCGTCTGCGGGGCATCATCGCCGCCCACGAGAGCGACCGCACCAAAGGGGAGGCGTGATGACCGACCAGCCGAAACCACTGCTCGCCGTCGATCGCGTTCGTGCCTACCTGACGCTGGTGCCGTATCTGCTCGAGCGCGGACAGGTTTCGCTCTCCGAAGCGGCCGCGGAGTTCGAGGTGTCCGCCGACGAGATGCGCGGCATGATCGAGAAGCTCACCGTGATCGGCCTGCCGGGCGACAGCGGATACTGGCAGCAGCCGCACGAGCTGTTCGACATCAACTGGGATCTGCTCGACGAGGACGACATCATCGAGATCACCAACGATGTCGGGCTGCGCCGAGTGCCGCGATTCACCGCGCGTGAGGCCGCGGCGCTGCTGGCGGGACTGCAGATGGTGGCGGCCGTTCCCGCCGTCTCGGATTCTGGGCTGGTCGCCGGGCTCCTCGCCAAGCTGTCCAGGGCGGCCGCCGAGGCCCCCGCCGACGTCGTGATCGCGCCGAGCGCGGTGGACGAGGTGCGCGACGCCGTCGCCGCAGCGCTCCGGCAGGGCGTCGCCGTCTCATTCCGATATCAGGCGCCGGATGCCGTGCCCACGACGCGCACGGTCGACCCCGTCCAAGTGCTGATCACGAACGGTCAGTGGTATCTGCAGGGCTGGTGCCATCTGCGCCTCGCCATGCGCACCTTCCACCTCGACAGGGTCAGCGAGCCCGAGCTCACCGATATCCCGATCACCCATGCCGACGCGCCCGTTCCGGAGGGGTTCGGCACCGCGAGCGTCGACACCGAGGTCACCGTCCGTCTTCCACGCCGATTGGTACCGCTGCTGGGCGACTACGCACGCCCCGAGAACACCCGTGATGACGGCTCTGATGCGCTGGTCAGCATCCGCCTGTCCGACCCGCGCGGCATCAAACGGGTCGCCGGGCGCTTCGGCGGCGCTCTCGAGGTGCACGAACCCGCCGCGGCGCGGTCGGCGACGCGCGAATGGGCGGCTGACGGACTCGCACTGTACGAACACCCGTGATCGACGATCCGCAGGTAGACTGCGTAGAGATTTCGACCCTGGGAGGAAATCATGGCTGGATTGACCGGTTGGCACCTGCTCGTCCTCGTCCTCATCATCCTGCTTCTTTTCGGCGCGGCAAAGCTGCCGGCGCTGGCGAAGAGCATGGGTCAGTCCGCGCGCGTGTTCAAGGGCGAGATGAAGGCGATGAAGGACGACGACACCTCGGCGCCGCAGAACACCGCTGACTCGACGGTCGCATCGACCGCGACGGAGTCCAGCGCGGCGCCCACGAGCGACGGCGGCAGCGGCAACTCTCCGACGACCTGAACACGGTGACCGCGATCGACAAGCAGTCGGCCGCGGGGGACACACCACGCAATGAACGCCGGATGTCGCTCGGCGCGCATCTCGTGGAGTTGCGCCGCCGGCTGATGATTTCCGCGGCGGCGCTCGTCGTCGCGATGATCATCGCGTTCTTCGTGACCGAGCCGATCATCGACTTCATCACGGCTCCCATCGAGCGCATCGCCGACGAGCACCCGGAAGTCGTCGTCGGGCTCACGTTCTCCACGGTGACAGCGCCGTTCGACATGCGCATGCGGATGGCGCTGTCCATCGGCATCTTCCTGGCAGCGCCGGTGTGGCTCTGGCAGATCTGGGCGTTCATCATGCCGGGCCTCACCCGCAAAGAGGTCAAGTACACGATCGGCTTCGTGGCCGCAGCGATCCCGCTCTTCTTCGGCGGATGCTACGTCGGATCGCTCGTCGTGCCGCACGTGATCGAGCTCATGGCCACCTTCACCCCGGAGGGCGCGAACAACCTCTACGAGGGCAAGCTGTTCTACGACTTCACGCTGAAGCTCATGCTCGTCGTGGGCGTGTCGTTCGTGCTGCCGGTCTTCCTCGTGGCGCTCAACGTCGCCGGCATCATGACGGGACGGGCGATCCTCAAAGGCTGGCGTGTCGCGGTGCTCCTCGCGTCGGTGTTCGCAGCTCTCGCGACCCCCGCCGCCGATGTGGTCAGCATGCTGCTGCTCGCCGGCATCCTCGTGGTGCTGTTCTTCGCGGCGGCGGGGGTGTCCATGCTGTTCGACCGACGAAAGAAGAAGCAGCTGAAGAACGACGGCCTGCTCCCGGATTCCGAGGCATGACCTCACCCGCAGAGCGCTACGCATCCGCGCGTGACTCGGCCGCGCATCCGCAGACGACTGTGTTCGCCGAACAGCAGAAGTTCGAACTCGACCCCTTCCAGCTCGAGGGGTGCCGCGCCCTCGAACGCGGCCACAGCGCGCTCGTCGCAGCACCCACCGGTGCGGGGAAGACGATCGTCGGAGAGTTCGCGATCCACCTCGCGATGCAGACGCCTTCGGACAGAGCCTTCTACACGACGCCGATGAAAGCGCTGTCCAACCAGAAGTTCCGCGAACTCACCGAGGTCTACGGGGCTGAGAACGTCGGGCTGCTGACGGGCGACACGAACATCAACGGCAATGCTCGGATCGTCGTGATGACGACCGAGGTGCTGCGGAACATGATCTACGCCGACTCGCCGGCGCTGGGCGATCTGCGATACGTCGTGATGGATGAGGTGCACTACCTCGCCGACCGTTTCCGCGGTGCGGTGTGGGAAGAGGTGATCATCCACCTCCCGTCGTGGGTTCGTCTGGTGTCGTTGAGCGCGACGGTGTCCAATGCCGAGGAGTTCGGCGACTGGCTCGACACGGTCCGCGGCGACACCGAGGTGATCGTCTCCGAGATCCGCCCGGTTCCCCTCGAGCAGCACGTGCTGGTGCGCGACGACCTGCTGCCGCTGTTCGATGATCGGGCCGGCGTCGCCACAGCGACGGTGAACCAAGAGCTGATGCGGATACGCTCGTTCACCGGGTCACGCTACGACAGCAACCGCCGTGCACAGTCGTACAACAGCGCACGGCATGCTGGTCGGCAGAGCCCGCGCCCACCACGAGGCGGTCGGCGACCGGTCCGCTCCGCGAACGCACAGCGGGTCGAGCGGATGGATCGGCCGGACGTCGTGCAGCTGCTCGAACGCACGAACCTGCTGCCCGCGATCTTCTTCATCTTCAGCCGCGTGGGCTGTGACGCCGCGGTCCAGCAGGTTCGTCGCTCCGGCATCCGTCTGACGACTCCGGAGGAGCGGCGCGAGATCCGCGAGTTCGTCGAAGAGAGCACGCGGACGCTGCAGGATGAAGATCTCGGCGTCCTCGGCTACTTCGAATGGTTGGACAACCTCGAGCGTGGAGTGGCATCCCACCATGCCGGCCTCCTGCCCGCCTTCAAGGAGGTCGTCGAGGAGCTTTTCCGCCGCAAGCTCGTCAAGGCCGTCTTCGCGACGGAGACGCTGGCCCTGGGCATCAACATGCCCGCACGGACGGTCGTGCTCGAGAAGATGGAGAAGTTCAACGGCGAGGCCCGCGTGGCGATCACCTCGGGGGAGTACACCCAGCTCACCGGTCGCGCCGGCCGTCGCGGCATCGACGTCGAGGGGCACGCGGTCGTGCAGTGGACCGAGGGGATGGACCCGCAGGCCGTCGCAGCCCTGGCCTCCCGGCGCACGTATCCGCTGAACTCCAGCTTCCGGCCCACCTACAACATGGCCGTCAACCTCATCGATCTGTTCGGGCGCCCGCGCGCCAGGCAGATTCTCGAATCGTCGTTCGCGCAGTTCCAGGCAGACCGCGCCGTCGTCGGACTCGCACGGCAGGTGCGCGAGGCGGACGAGTCGCTGGACGGGTATCTGAAGGCCATGCACTGCGACCACGGCGACTTCTTCGACTACGCCGGCATCCGGCGCGAACTCAGCGATCTCGAGAAGAAGAACCGGCAGTCCCACGGACCCCGTGCGGCACGCGACAAGCGTTTGAAGCGGATCCAGTCGCTGCGCACCCGCATGCAGCGCCACGGATGCCACGGCTGCCCCGACCGCGAGGCGCACGCCCGCTGGGCCGAGCGGTACTGGAAGCTCAAGCGGCAGACCGATCGGACTCGCAAGCAGATCGCGAACCGCACGGGAACGGTGGCTCGCGTGTTCGATCGCGTCGTCGAGGTGCTGGCGACCCTGGACTACGTCACTGGAACCGGCGAAGACACGGCACTCACCGACGCCGGCCGCACGATGCGCCGGATCTACGGCGAGCGCGATCTGCTCGTCGCCGAATCGCTGCGGCAGGGCCTGTGGCAGGGGCTGGATGCCCCCTCCCTCGCCGCCATGGCGTGCTGCCTCGTCTATGAGCCGCGGCGCGACGAGGCGAACGCGGGGGAGCGGGGGATGCCACGAGGAGCGTTCCGCGGTGCCTATGAGAAGACGACGACCCTCTGGGCAGAGCTCGACGATCTCGAACAGGCGCACGACCTGCCCGGCTCCGAGCCGCCCGCTGCGGGACTCGCCGGCGCGATGCATTCGTGGGCGCGCGGCGGTCTGCTCGATCGCGTGCTCGTCGAGGCCGACATGGCCGCAGGAGACTTCGTCCGGTGGGCGAAGCAGACGATCGATCTGCTCGATCAGCTCTCGATCGTCGCCGAGGATCTGACGCTGGCGCGCACGGCCCGCCAGGCCCTCGACGGTGTGCGTCGCGGCATCGTCGCCTACTCGGCAGTGTGAGGATAGGACGGATGCCCTCTCCCTCCGCCGCGCCCCGACGCCGGCCCCGGCCGCTGCTGCCACTGTGGGGCGCGGTCCCCGTCGCGGCCCTCGCGGGCTGGCTCATGGATCTCGCCTACCCGTCGGTGAGCGCGTGGATCCTCGCCTTCCCCGCCGTCGCGCTTCTGCTTCTCGCGCTGATCGGGCGTCGCGCCGGCGGAGCGCTTCTGGTCGGCTTCGTCTACGGAGTCGTGTTCTTCTTCCTGCTGGTGTCGTGGACGTCGCGCTATCTCGGCGTCATCCCGTGGTCCGCGCTCGCGCTTTTGGAGGCAGCGCTGACCGCGCTGGCCGTCATTCTCATCACGCTGGCCTACCGCTGGCTGCCGCGGGCCGTTCCCGGTGCCGTAGGACGCCTCGTGCTGCTTCCTGCGGTCGTCGGAGCCCTCTGGGTGGGCAGGGAGCTCCTGCTCGGTTCCTTCCCCTACACGGGCTTTCCCTGGGCTCGTCTGGGCATGACGCAGTCCGAGAGTCCGTTGGCGACGGTGTCATCATGGGCCGGCGTCAGCGGATTGAGCTTTCTGATGGTTTTCGCCGTCGCGATGCTCATCGAAAGCGTTCGCCTGCGGCTGTGGCGGCGCCCGCTGCTGCTGATCGCGCCCGCAGCGACCGTGGTCGTGCTGCTGGTGACGCCCGCGTTCCCCACCGCGGATGCCGGGACGATGCGCATCGGCGCGGTGCAGGGAAACGGTCCCACCGGGTACTTCGACGAGCGCGAGCCGTACGCGATCGTCGATGCTCAGACGAGCGCGACTGAGGCGCTGTACGGCCAGGACATGGATCTGCTCGTCTGGCCCGAGGGCGGCCTCGGCGGAGATCCCTTCCAAGATCAGAGCCTGGCCCGCCGCATGACACTGATCGCCAACCGGGTGGATGCGCCCCTGTTGGCCAATGCCGCGACCGCGCGCGGCGACGAGTTCTTCAACACGTCGATGGTCTGGATGCCGGACGGCTCCGCAGAGCAGTCCCATGACAAGCGCTACCCGGTGCCGTTCGGGGAGTACGTTCCCGATCGCGACTTCTACTTCGCGATCGTGCCCGACCTGATCGGGCTGATCGGGCGCGAATACAGCCACGGCACGAACGCCCCGGTGGTGGACGTCGACGGCGTGCGAGTCGGCCTTGCCATCTGCTTCGACGTGATCTATGACGACGTCATTTCCGAGGGCATCCACGGCGGCGCGCAGGTACTGGTGTTCCAGACGAACAACGCCGACTTCCGCGGCACCGACGAGAATCTGCAGCAGCTCGCGTTCGCGCGCATGCGCGCCATCGAGACCGGACGCAGCGTGGTCAACATCTCGACCGTCGGCACCAGCCAGACGATCGCACCGAACGGCCAGACGACGATGGCGTTGAACGCAGATGAGGCCGGAGCGATGCTCGAAGACGTCGAGCTGCGCTCCGGCCTCACCGCTGGTGTGGTCGTCGGCCCCTGGGTTCAGCAGATCCTGCTGTGGGGCGGGCTGGGCGCGCTCGTGTTCGGGTGGTGGCGCGCCCGTCGTTCGGGTTAGGCGCCGATCTTCTCGCGGGTCGGGTCCTCACCGGCGCCGCGGCGCGCACGGATGAATGCAAGACGCTCTTCGAGGAGCTCCTCGAGCTCGGCGCGGGTGCGCCGCTCCATGAGCATGTCCCAGTGAGTCCGGGCGGTCTTCTCATCGGCGGCATCGGGGGTGATGGTCTCTCCGTCGACGCTCAGCACGGCCGCTGCACCGCACGTGCGGCACTCCCAGACCTGCGGGGGCTCTGCGTCTGCAGCAAACATCAGCGACGTGGTGTTGCCGCACGTCTCACACTTGTAGATGGTCTCGCGGCGTTCCATGAAAACGACGCCCTCTTCGCTCTGTAGGCTCTGGGCGCCGAGTCGGATGCCGCGCAGGCTGCGATCTGCCATTTTGTGGTCCTCTCGTCGCCCTCAGGTATACCGCTCGCGCCTGTGTGCAGGCTCAATAGGACAGGGATCGCGCGGGATTCACAGTCGAATCCCAGCCCTCGTGCCCGTGCGTCAGCTCAGGACGCTCAGAGCGACGTCAGCATGGTCTGTGACGATGCCGTCCACACCCGCGGAGACCAGCCGTCGCATGTCGTCCGGATCGTTGACCGTCCACACGTGGACCTCCACGTCGTGGTGGTGCGCGGCCTGCAGCAGGGCGGGCGTCAGCACCTGCACCTGGCCATACCGTTCGGGGATCTGGAGCGCGTCGACCTCCCGCAGCACGCGAGCGGGGGAGAGGCGCAGCGCCGACAGCATCCGGACCTGGATCATGGTCGACTGTCCCGCCGAAGCGGCCGGGCGCTGGGCGGCCCCGGCAGCCGTGACAGCGGCGATGGCGTGGCGCCTGCGGGCATCGGAGAAGCTGGTCAACAGCACACGATGAGCATGTGGGGCGATGATGGTGCCGAGCGGAGCGGCCGCGGCATCCGATTTCACATCGATGTTGAACCGTGTCTCCGGGAACATCTCGAGCATCTCGCCGACGGTGAGCAGACCACCGTACGGCGAGAACAGCTCGACGAGCTCCTTCGTGCGCACCTGGTCGACCCGCCGATCATCGCGGAACAGCCGCGTGAGCGTCTCGTCGTGGAAGAGCACGACATCGCCGTCGGCCGTGACGCGGCAGTCGGTCTCGATGTACTCGGCGCCGGCCGCATGCGCTGCGGCGAACGCAGCTGCCGTGTTCTCGCCGACGACGGGACTCGTGCCCTCACCGGTCAGCAGACCGCGGTGGGCGAGGACGCGAGGATGCCGTGTCTTCGCGAAGTACGGGTGCTTCACGCGCCGGGGCCACCAGCCGGCGGCTGACCGCCCGCCCGCGGGGTGAACGCGCTGCCGATGCCCTTGAGCGCCTCGGTGAGCTCACTCGGGACGATCCACAGCTTGCTCGACTCGCTGTCGGCGATCTTCGGCAGCATCTGCAGGTACTGGTACGCCAGCAGCTTGTCGTCCGGAGCGCCCTGGTGGATGGATGCGAAGACGTTCTGGATCGCCTCGGCCTCACCCTGCGCGCGGAGCACCGCGGCCTGCTTGTCGCCCTCGGCGCGCAGGATCTCGGCCTGGCGGGATCCCTCGGCTTCGAGGATTGCGGACTGCTTCGTTCCCTCTGCCGTCAGGATTGCCGCGCGGCGGTCACGCTCGGCGCGCATCTGCTTCTCCATCGAGTCCTGGATCGACAGCGGCGGATCGATAGCCTTCAATTCGACGCGCCCGACGCGGATGCCCCACTTGCCGGTGGCCTCATCGAGCACGACGCGCAGCTGACCGTTGATGTTGTCGCGACTGGTGAGCGCCTCTTCGAGGTTCAGACCACCGACGACATTTCGGAGGGTGGTCGTCGTCAACTGCTCGACGGCGCCCAGATAGTTGGCGATCTCATAGGTGGCCGCCCTGGCGTCGGTGACCTGGAAGTAGACGACGGTATCGATCGAGACGACGAGGTTGTCCTCGGTGATGACCGGCTGGGGCGGGAACGAGACGACCTGCTCGCGCATGTCGATGAGCGGCCGCAGGCGGTCGATGAACGGCACAAGGATGTTCAGACCCGGTGTGAGCGTCTTGTGATAGCGACCGAGGCGCTCGACCACGCCAGCAGTTGCCTGCGGGATGATGCGGATCGCGCGCGCGACGGTCACCACCACGAAGATGATGACGGCGATCGCGAGGATCCAGCCGATCGCTGTGGGGATGAACGAGGAATCGTCCATGGGGTCTCCTAGTCGTCGGGGGTAGTCAAGGGCGCCGGATCAGTCACCGGCAGGGCGCACCATCGCCGTGGCACCATCGATCGCGTCGATACGCACGGGGGCACCGAGCGGGATGGCGATCGCGGTCTCGGTCCGTGCCGTCCAGGTGTCGCCGTTGCTGACCTTCACCTGCCCGCTGATCTGGGTGATCTCGGCGATGGCCGTGCCGCGCAGGCCGATGAGAGCGTCGACGTTGGATTTTGTGGGATCTTCACCGCGGCGCAGGCGTCTGAGCAGGGGAGGGCGGATGAAGAGGATGAACAGGGCCGCTGCGGCCGCCGCGACGATCAGTTGCGCCCACACCGGGACGCCGATCAAACCCGTGAGGAGCCCGATGGCGCTGCCGAGCGCGAGCATCAGGAACGTGAAGTCGAGAGTGAGCATCTCGATGACGAGAAAGACCGCGATGAGGACCAGCCAGCCGATCCACGCCCACTCGGTGACGAGTTCGAAGAAGACGGATACGTCGTTCATGGCGCCCTCCTTTGCGGTCAACCTATCACGCGCCGCCGACGCGCCCGGCGAGTATCGACGGCGTTGGTAAAGTGATCTGGCCGCGTGGTTCGCGGCGTCTCACGCACAGCAAGGAGCCCCCGTGACCGACGTTCTGCCCGCAGGTTCACTCGCCGGAAAGGTCGCGCTGGTCACCGGCTCGTCCCGCGGCATCGGAGCGGATACGGTCCGCTACCTCGCCGAGGCCGGAGCGGACGTCGTGATCAACTTCCGGAACAAGGCGCCGCGGGCGGAGAAGCTCGCCGCGCAGCTGCGCGAGCTCGGACGGCGTGCGCTCGTGGTGGGAGCGGATCTGACCGATCCGGCATCCGTCTCGACGATGTTCGAGCAGGTGCGGGCCGAATACGGCCGACTCGACGTCCTGGTGCTCAATGCGTCCGGCGGCATGGAATCCGGCATGGGCGAGGACTACGCCCTCGTTCTGAACCGCGATGCCCAGTTGAATGTTCTGAATGCCGCACTGCCCCTGCTCGGCGAGGGCTCGCGCGTCGTGTTCGTGACGAGTCACCAGGCTCACTTCATCCGCACGACCCCGACGATGCCCGAATACGAACCCGTCGCGCTCTCCAAGCGTGCCGGCGAGGATGCGCTGCGCGAGCTCATCCCGGCTCTCAAGGAGAAGGGCGTCGGATTCACCGTCGTCTCGGGCGACATGATCGAGGGCACCATCACAGCCACGCTGCTCGAACGCGCCAACCCCGGGGCGATCTCAGCCCGTCGAGAAGACGCCGGGCGTCTCTACAACGTTTCGGAGTTCGCCGCAGAGGTCGCTCAGGCAGCCATCGACCCGGTTCCCGCTGACAACACGCGGCTGGTCGGCGACACGAGCGGCTTCATCGCCGAGTGAGTCGCGTCTGAGCGGAGTCCGGTCAGACCGTTGGGGTGCCGCCAGCATCCGTCATCGTCGTCGCGGGCGTCGGAGCGGTTGCAGCCTTCTCATCCCGCCCGAGTGTGATGGCGCGCACGATCTGGATGATTCCGAGGACCACGAGCGTGACTCCGAGGACCCACCACAGTGCGACGGCTGCGAGCAGCGGCGAGAAGAGAACGATGATGCCGGCCGCGATGCTCAGGATCGCGTAGATGATCGTCCAGGCCTTCGAGCCGTCCTTGTTGAGCAGGGTCAGCGCGACGACGCCGTCGAAGATCCAGCTCACGCCGAGGAAGATGGCCGTGATCAGTGCGAGCGTGATGGTCGCGGCGTCGAGGTTGAGGAAGGCGATGACGCCGGCGACGACGTACAGGAGGCCGAGGACGATGTGTCCGACACGCGCCCAACCGCCCTTTCGTCCCGAGAAGATGCCGAGACCGACGTAGACGAGTCCGGCGATGACGAGGTACGCGGCGATGATGCCCGTGACGATCACAGCCGTCTTCAGCGGCCACACGAGCAGGACGATGCCGGCGATGAGCGCGATCACGCCGGATATCGCGAGGGTGACCCGGATGGACGTGAACAGCGACTTCGCCTCGGTGAGCGATTCAGACATGGCCATGCCTTTCTGTGAAGGTCCTGAGAGGACGTGCTCATCGTAGCGCGCGAGTGGTTTCCGATGTCGGAGGTGCGTGGCAGGATTCTTCTCATGGCTGATGCGCTCCGTCCTGCTGATTCACACGATCTGATCCGAGTTCAGGGGGCTCGGGAGAACAATCTGAAAGACGTCAGCGTCGATGTTCCCAAGCGACGTCTCACCGTGTTCACCGGAGTATCCGGTTCTGGCAAGAGCTCGCTGGTCTTCGACACGATCGCCGCCGAGTCGCGCCGCATGATCGATGAGACCTACAGCGCGTTCGTGCAGGGTTTCATGCCGTCCGTTCCCCGCCCCGACGTCGACGTTCTCGAGGGGCTGACCACGGCGATCATCGTGGATCAGGAGCGGCTCGGGGCGAACCCGCGATCCACTGTCGGAACGGTGACCGACGCGAACGCGATGCTGCGCATCCTGTTCTCGAAGCTCGGCGATCCCTATATCGGTGGGCCGACGGCGTTCTCGTTCAACATTCCGACGCAGAAGGCGAGCGGTGTGATGACCGGGCCGGGTGGCGAGAAGAAGATCGTCAAAGACGCGATCTACCTCGGCGGCATGTGCCCGCGGTGCGAGGGCAGGGGAGCGGTCTCCGATCTCGACCTCGCCCAGATCGTCGACGAGTCGAAGTCGCTCGACGAGGGCGCGATCATGGTGCCCGGCTACACGGCGGACGGCTGGATGGTGAAGGGCTTCTCCCAGTCGGGCTTCTACCCTGCAGACAAGCCCATCGAGCAATTCACAGAGAAGCAGCGTCACCTCTTTCTGTACGGAGAAGTGACGAAGGTCAAGATCAGCGGCATCAACATGACCTATGAGGGGCTGATCCCGAAGATCACGAAATCGATGCTCTCGAAAGACATCGACGCTCTGCAGCCGCACATCCGCGCTTTCGTGGAACGGGTGGCGTCCTTCACCACCTGTCCCGAGTGCGGCGGCACGCGCCTGACCGAGGGAGCGCGGTCGTCGAAGATCTCTGGGATCAGCATCGCAGACGCGTGCCGGATGCAGGTCACCGACCTCGCCGACTGGGTGAACGGGCTGGACCTGCCAGGGGCGGGACCGCTGCTGGGCGCTCTGAAGGCGAACCTCGGCGCCTTCGTGACGCTCGGACTGGGCTACCTGAGCCTTGATCGCCCGTCCGGCACGCTGAGCGGGGGAGAGGCGCAGCGCATCAAGATGCTGCGGCACCTCGGTTCGTCGCTCACCGACGTCACATATGTGTTCGATGAGCCGACGATCGGTCTGCATCCGCACGACATCCGGCGGATGAACTCGCTGCTGCTGAAGCTGCGGGACAAGGGCAACACGGTGCTCGTCGTCGAGCACAAGCCCGAGACCATCGCGATTGGAGATCACGTCGTCGATCTCGGCCCGGCGGCGGGCAGCAGAGGAGGGGAGGTCTGCTTCGAGGGGACGGTCGATGGCCTCCGCGCGAGCGACACGATCACGGGTCGTCACCTTGACGATCGCGCGTCGCTGAAGCCGACTGTGCGTGAGGGGAAGGGCGCTATCGAGGTGCGCGGCGCCGCCACGAACAACCTGCAGAACGTCGACGTCGACATCCCCATGGGCGTGCTGACCGTCGTCACGGGGGTCGCCGGCTCCGGGAAGAGCTCGCTCATCCACGGGTCGGTATCAAAGCGCGAGGGTGTCGTCGCGATCGATCAGGGCGCGATCAAGGGGTCCCGTCGCAGCAACCCGGCGACCTACACCGGGATGCTGGAGCCGATCCGCAAGGCGTTCGCGAAGGCGAACGGTGTGAAACCGGCGCTGTTCAGCGCCAACTCCGAGGGCGCCTGCCCGTCATGTAAGGGCTCGGGTGTGATCGTCACCGAGCTCGGATTCATGGACACGATCGAGACGCCCTGTGAGGACTGCGGCGGCAAGCGATTCCAGGCGGCGGTGCTGGAGTACAAGCTGGGCGGCAAGGACATCACCGAGGTGCTCGACCTGCCGGTGTCGGAGGCACGCGAGTTCTTCTCGCAGGCCGAGTCGAAGATCCCCGCCGCTGTTGCGATCCTGCAGCGTCTCGACGATGTCGGGCTCGGGTACCTCTCGCTGGGGCAGCCGTTGTCGACGCTTTCCGGGGGCGAGCGCCAGCGCGTCAAACTGGCGATCCAGATGGGGGAGAAGGGCGACATCTACGTGCTCGACGAGCCGACGTCAGGCCTGCATCTCGCAGACGTCGACAAGATCCTCGGTCTGCTGGACAAGCTGGTGGATGCCGGCAAGACCGTCATCGTCATCGAGCACCACCAGGCCGTTATGGCGCACGGCGATTGGATCATCGATGTCGGCCCTGGTGCCGGTCACGACGGTGGACAGGTGGTGTTCGAGGGAGTACCGGCGGATCTTGTCGCGGCGAAATCGACGCTGACGGGGGAGCACCTTGCCGAATACGTCGGCGGTTGAGCCTTCCGTCGGGGATCTTTTGTGGCTACAATTGAGAAAATAAAGCGCCACAAATAGGGGAGTACGTGATGAATGTCGGTGTCAGGGAGCTGCGCGACGGCCTCAGCCGTTACCTCACGGATGTGCGCAACGGCGAAGAGGTCATCGTCACCGACCACGGAAAACCTGTGGCGAAGCTCGTCCCGATCAATCAGGAGAGCCCGCTGGAACAGCTCGTCGCGGAGGGTGTAGTCACGCGGCCAGCGGACAGGACCCGGCGCAGCAGGGTGCCTGAGTCGATTGACGCCGGGCCTGGTGTCAGGCTCAGCGAACTCGTCATCGAGATGCGCAGGTGATCGAGTACTTCGACACCTCGAGTATCGCGCCCATGCTGATCCACGAGGCAAATGAGCAGCGTTGCCGCGCGCTCTGGCAAGACGCGTCGCAGATCGTGACCTCACGCATCACCTATGTCGAAGCGCAGTCGGCCATTGCGGCGGCGGCGCGTGCCGATCGCATTGATCCCGCACAGGCCAGGTCTGCCCGCACGATGCTCGATGACATGTGGCGAGAGGTGTACGTGATGGAATTGGGTCCTGACCTCATGTACGGCGCCGCTGCGTGTGCGCGTGAGTACGCGCTGCGTGGGTTCGACGCGATCCACTGCGCCAGCGCGATGACACTTGGTGGCGTTGATGTGCTGGCGGTAAGCGGAGACAAGCACCTGCTGAGTGCATGGCTGCGTGGCGGACTCGCTGTCGCGGACACGTCGACGGTGTACGGCGGAGGGGATCAGCCGTGACTGTTGATCGTTCGTACATCCGCGTGAAGGCGATGCTCATCATTCCGAACACAGATGGCACCCGTCATCTGGTCAGTGCGCATGCGCCGACACGAGAGAATCCGTCAGGGTTCCATCGTTTGATCGGCGGCGGAGTTGAACTGGGCGAGACCCACCGAGACGCAATTATTCGAGAAATCGATGAAGAACTCGGTTCTGGCATCGTCGATCTCACGCATCTGGGGATGATCGAGAACATCTTCCGATACAACGGTGAGCTTGGCCATGAGATTGTCGCGCTGTACACGGGACGGTTGGTTCACGTGCCCAGCGAAGACGGCGGAACGCTCGCCGAATCCGACGGCTCCATCGTTCCGGTCGTGTGGCGACCCATGGATGACGCAGGCGTGGCGCAGCCACTTTACCCAGCAGCCGCGCGTGCGTGGCTCCGTGAGCAACCACTATCGCGATAACGCTGATAATGCCCATTATGTCAGATCGAAGACGACATGTTCTCGGTAGATGCGAATACGCCGGTTGCCACGACTCTCCT
>JBQDFB010000008.1:0-7854 GCA_052085045.1 Microbacteriaceae bacterium
ACTGGGATCGAACCAGTGACCTCTTCCGTGTCAGGGAAGCGCGCTACCGCTGCGCTAATCGCGCCCAAAATGGGGCTCTTCAATTGTGTGGTGAGGTGGCGACGGGATTCGAACCCGTGTAAACGGCTTTGCAGGCCGGTGCCTAGCCGCTCGGCCACGCCACCGTGTGGATTGACCCCACGTGCGGTGAACCTCGCGAAGAGGCTCTCTGCACTCGAGCGGATGACGAGATTCGAACTCGCGACCCTCACCTTGGCAAGGTGATGCGCTACCACTGCGCTACATCCGCATTTTCGTGTTCCGGCGTCCCGGGCACTTGTAAAACAGTAGCCGAAGATTCCCGCCTCGCAAAACCACACGCCGATCTCGCGCGTGTCAGTGCGTGTGGTCCAGAACAGCCGGTTCGTTCCGGTAGTATCGATTCTCGACCCCAGGGTCATGGGCGATTGGCGCAGCTGGTAGCGCGCTTCCTTCACACGGAAGAGGTCGTCGGTTCGAGTCCGGCATCGCCCACCATATAAGCGAGTAGCGTGATCAGATGATCCGGCACATCGCGCGATGGACACTGGCACTCGGCCTCGCTGTCATGGGCGTCTTCCACTTCACCCAGACAAGAGGCTTCCGCGGTCTGATCCCCGAATGGGCGAAGAAGGCCACCGGCCTCGACGAAGACGGCATCGTCATCGCGTCGGGAGCCGCGGAGCTCGGGCTCGCCGCAGGACTCGTCGCCCTCCCGAAGGACCGCCCACGCGTCGGATGGGCGACGGCGGCATTTTTCGTTGCGGTGTTCCCCGGCAACGTGCAGCAGTGGCGACGGCGTTGGTCGGCGCCGGGTCTGGACACCGACACCAAGCGTTTCGTCCGGCTGTTCCTCCAGCCGGTCCTGATTGCCTGGGCGTTGTGGAGTACGAGTCCGCACAGGGACTCGCACTCCCGCTGAGGCACGACCGCACGCACCTCAGCGTCCGCTCTCAGGCGCGGGCGGCCTTCGGCTCCGCCGGCTGCGGCTTCGAGAAGATCACGACAATGATCACGACGACGCCGACGACCACATGCGGCAGCCACACGTTCAGCGCCTCACCGGCGAACCCGAAGATCCACGGCGACAACGCCAGGAACAGGCTCGCGACGATGTCGAAGACGAGGTGCACCGGCATCGGGATGAACCCGAACGGACCCCACTCGTACTTCGTGAACAGGCTGTAGACGATGAGCCCGATGCCGAGCACGATCGGGATCACGACGGCGGCGCCGCCGACGCTGGCGAATCCGAAGATCCAGGGTGCGGCGATCAGAGCGATGCCGACCAGATAGTCGAGGACGCCGTGGACCTTGGTGGGGATGAAGCGCATGATTTCCTCCTTGTGTGAGGCCGCCAGAAGCGGCTGACACAGAAGGTTCGGTGCGCTCTGCGAATCGGATCGGATCGTCTCCGAACTCAGCGGCGCGCCCACCCGTAACGCTGCACGAGCGCCTGAGCGACGCGGTCGTAGCGCTTCCGGTCGAGGGTCGCCGCCTCACGCCGCATGCCATCGGTGTGCACGGTGTACAGCTGCTCGATATCGACCCACGACTCGCGCCCCTGCGCATCCCAGGCACCGGTGCCGATGGACAGGTAGTCACGATCACGGTCGTGCGCCTTGCTGGTCATCCGCACGGCGTAGACGCGATCCGCATCCCTCCTGCCGATCACCAGCACGGGGCGATCTTTGCCGCGCCCGTCGTTCTCCTCATACGGCACCCAGGTCCAGATGACTTCGCCGGAGTCCGGGGCACCATCCTTCGATGGCGAATAGTCCACCTGCAGGCCGGGGATACGCTCGGGGTCGATCTGCACGGTCTCACTCCCCTGTCCGCGCCCCGCCTCCGCCTGCAACGCCTCCGCCCGCAACGACGCGCCAGATCGCCCCGGCTCCTGGTTCGGAGTCCGGGACGATCTGTTCGACAGCGCCCTGATGACGCGGTGTGCCAACTGACGAAGGATGCTCTGAGGAGAACTCACCCCGTCACACTATCGACCGACATCCTGCCGTCCTATTGCGTGCAGTCCTATCGGGCGTCGGCGAGCGCGTATCCTTCCTCGCCGTGCACGACGGAGTCGACTCCCGCGATCTCGTCCTCGTTCGTGATGCGGAATCCGATCGTCTTCTGGATGACGAAGCCGATGATGAAGGCGACGACGAAGGAGTAGATCAGCACACCGAGCGCCGCGATAACCTGCACCGCGAGCAGCCGGGCATCCCCGCCGACGAACAGGCCCTGTTCTGTGGCGAAGAAGCCGAGGTACACCGTGCCGAGCAGACCACCGACGAGGTGGATGCCGACGACGTCCAGTGAATCGTCGAAACCGAGGCGGAACTTCAGCTCGACGGCGAGGGCGCACGCCACACCCGCCAGCGCTCCGAGAAGCAATGCCCAGCCGGGCGTGAGGTTGGCGCAGGCGGGAGTGATGGCGACCAGACCTGCGACCGCGCCGGAAGCCGCTCCGACCGAAGTGGGCTTGCCATCCTTGATCTTCTCGATCAGGATCCAGCCCAGGATCGCGGCCGCCGTGGCGCCGAGCGTGTTCAGGCCGATGAGTCCGACACCGCCCATATCCTCGGCGTTCCATTCGGCGCCAGCGTTGAAGCCGAACCATCCGAACCACAGGATCGCCGCGCCGAGAAGCGTCAGCGGCACGTTGTGCGGCTTGAGAATCCCCTTCTGGAATCCGATGCGCTTTCCGAGCACGAGCGCCAGGGCAAGGGCGGCAGCCCCGGCGTTGATGTGCACTGCCGTACCACCGGCGTAGTCGATGACAGCGATCCCGCTGTCGACTCCGAACAGCGTCGTGCCCAGTTCCATGACCCAGCCGCCGCCCCACACCCAGGCGGCGATCGGGAAGTATCCGACCGTCGCAAAGACTCCGGCGAAGATCAGCCAGCTGCCGAACTTCGCGCGGTCGGCGATGGCACCCGAGATCAGGGCAACCGTGATGATCGCGAAGGTCGCGCCGTACGCAACACCGAGCAGGGCAACGTTCGACGTCTCACCCGATGCCAGGGTGCCGAGGCCGAAGTCCGCGAACGGATTGCCGGCGAACTGCCCTGGGTTCTCGACGGCGCTCATCGAGAAGCCGAACAGGATCCACAGCACCGCGACCAGTCCGATGGAGCCGAAGCTCATCATCATCATGCTGACGACGCTCTTGGCTTTGACGAGCCCGCCGTAGAAGAACGCGACACCGGGCGTCATGAGCAGCACGAGCGCGGTCGCGGTAATACCCCACGAGATGTTGCCGGGAGCATCCATAGGAAAACCTCACATCCGAAGTAGTTGAGTGCTTCAGTGTGGCGAGGCTGCGTTTCCGGGATGCGCGTGCTCTGTTTCGACGGCGTTACACCCGGGGATGTCGCATGAACATCGCGTTACGAGGCGCTTTGGAGCTGCGCAGAATGCGTCAATGCATTCAACCGGGATATGGCGCGCAGGTACTTCTTGCGGTATCCGCCCCCGAGCATCTCCTCCGCGAACACCTGGTCGAGGCCGACGCCGCTGGAGACGATCGGCACCTGTGCGTCGTACACGCGGTCGACGAACGCGACGAAGCGCAACGCCTCGGACTGATCGGTGAGGACGTGCACATCGCGCAGGCCGACGAGAGAGATCCCGTCGATCAGGCGGATGTAGCGCGACGGATGCACCTTCGCCAGATGGCGGACGACATCGCCGAAGTCATCGTCGGATGCTGTGCCCACTGCCGACGCGATCGCACTCTCGTACGCGGCATCCGACAGGCTGACGGCCTTACCGTCGAGCGCGCGCTGTCGGAAGTCGACGCCGTCGATGCGGATCGTCTCGAACCTGTCCGACATGGCGTGGATCTCGCGCAGGAAGTCCTGGGCGGCGAACCGTCCCTCGCCGAGCGCGTTCGGCGGCGTATTCGAGGTTGCGGCGAGCTTGGTCCCCGAAGCGACCAGCTCTCCGAGCAGGCGCGTCATGACCATGGTGTCGCCCGGGTCATCCAGCTCGAACTCGTCGATGCAGAGGAGATCCGCCCCGCGCAGCAGCTCGACGGTGTTATTGTAGCCGAGCGCTCCGACCAGGGCGGTGTACTCGATGAACGAGCCGAAGTACTTCCGGCGTGCGGGCATGGCGTGGTAGATCGATGCGAGCAGGTGCGTCTTTCCGACCCCGAAACCGCCGTCCAGGTACACACCGGGCTTCATCTCGGGCTCCTTCTTCGCCCGGCTGAAGAATCCGCCTCGCTTGGCAGGAGCCCCGCGCCCCGCGAACCGCTGCAGCAGCTCCTTCGACTCCGCCTGCGACGGATACGCGTCATCCGAACGGTAGCTCTCGAAGGTGGCATCGTCGAACTGCGGCGGCGGGACGAGACTCGCGAGCATCTCGGGCCCGGTGACGACGGGCTCACGCGAGGTGAGGTGGATCGGTTCTGTCATGCGATTCCTGTGTCGAAGTCTTACGGATCCGGCGCCGGGCGCACCGAACGGCTCTAGTGTCGAAGGGGACGGCTCAACACTACGCCGTTCCCACTACTCCGTCCCCCGAGAGCCCCATTCACCCGAGGAGTCGCATGACCATCGAGTTCGACACGTCCGTTCCGAAGTTCGCCGAGTATTCCGAGCCGGGACGGCTCGTCAGCACCGAGTGGCTCGCCGCGCACCTGGGGCAGCCCGGGCTGGTCGTCGTCGAGTCCGATGAGGACGTGCTGCTCTATGAGACCGGGCACATCCCCGGCGCTGTGAAGATCGACTGGCACACCGAGCTCAACGACCCCGTCGTGCGCGACTACGTCGACGGCGCGGGTTTCGCTGACCTGCTCAGCCGCAAGGGAATCTCGCGTGAGGACACCGTCGTCATCTACGGCGACAAGAACAACTGGTGGGCCGCCTACGCGTTGTGGGTGTTCTCGCTGTTCGGCCACGAAGACGTTCGCCTGCTCGACGGCGGGCGTGATCGCTGGATCTCCGAGGGCCGCGAGGTCACGACTGATGCGCCGGCATCCGCTCCCACCGATTACCCGGTCGTCGATCGCGATGACTCCGTGCTGCGCGCCTACAAGGATGATGTCGTCGCCTTCATCGGGTCCGGCCCACTGATCGATGTGCGCTCACCCGAGGAGTACAGCGGTGAGCGCACCACGGCCCCGGCCTACCCGGACGAGGGGGCTCTGCGCGCCGGGCACATCCCGACTGCGCAGAGCGTGCCATGGGGCAAGGCCGTCGCCGAGGATGGCGGGTTCAAGAGCCGCGCCGAGCTCGATGCGATTTACCGCGACGGAGCCGGCATCTCCGACGGCGACGACATCGTGGCGTACTGCCGCATCGGCGAGCGGTCCAGTCACACCTGGTTCGTCCTCAAGCACCTGCTCGGCTTCGACAGCGTGCGCAATTACGACGGCTCGTGGACCGAATGGGGCAGCGCCGTGCGCGTGCCGATCGTCACGGGAACGGAGCCGGGGTCGCGCTGACCGTGGGAGAATTGCCGGGATGAGCACCACGCACGTTCCCGACGCTCTCGCGGAGATCCGCGACGACTTCCTCGCGCTGCCCGAGGCCGAACGCCTCCAGCTGCTGCTGGAGTTCTCGAACGAGCTCCCGCCGGTCTCCGACGAGGTCGCGAGCCACCCCGAGATGTACGAACGTGTCCCGGAGTGCCAGTCCCCGGTCTACATCTACGTCGAGGTGCACGACGACGTCGTGACCATGCACGCCACCGCTCCCCCGGAGGCTCCGACCACGCGCGGGTTCGCCAGCATCCTCGCTCAGGGGATCAGCGGCCTGACCGCCGACGAGGTCATCGCGATCCCGGACGACTACCCGCAGTCCATCGGCCTCACCCGCGCGGTCTCACCACTGCGGATCGCCGGGATGACCGGGATGCTGATGCGTGTGAAGCGCCAGATCACCGAGAAGCGCTGATCATTCGGCCGCGCCGAAGCCGTGCGCGCTCATCCAGTCGGTGATCGCCGCAGTCCAGCCGACCTGATCGTAGTTCCAGATCTTCGTGTGCCGGGCGCCGGCGAATCGCGGCATCGTGACGATATCCGGTCGGGCATCGGCCAGGGCGTGCGAGGCATCCGCCGGCACGAAGCCGTCATCGTCGCTGTGCAGCAGCAGGATCGGAACGTTCAGCTCGTCGGCCCTGGCGACCATGTCGAGGCGGTCGAACGGGATCGCGTCCTCGGAGCCGCTGAACCGTGCCGTCAGCGGCGACGACAGCGCGTTCATCGCCAGCTTCGGCAGCGGGTCGACGATGCCGGACAGGTGGGCCTGGAACTTCAGCACCGTCCGCCAGTCCACGACCGGAGAATCGAGCACGAGCCCGGCGATCGCCTGCCGGTTTCCCGATGACACCGCCGTCTGCAGGGCGATCGCCCCGCCCATCGACCAGCCCATCAGCAGCACGCGCTCAGCGCCGTGCCGCAGGGCGTACGAGATCGCAGCATCCACGTCCCGCCATTCCGACGCACCCAGCGCGTACGATCCGCCGCGACTGCGAGGAGCCTCACCGTCATTGCGGTAAGAAACGAGAAGATTCGGCAGCCCCAGGGCATGGAAGACCGGAACAGCGCGAAGGCACTCCGCCCTGGTCACGCCCCGTCCATGCACCTGAATCACCCAGGTCGGGGATTCGGCTGGGAAGAACCAGGCCGGGCACGGGCCGGCGGGCGAGCCGATGAGCACCGGCTCCCACGGCAGGTGCAGTTCGGTCGGTGAGGCGTAGTACCAGCCGCTGAAGCCGGCGGCGCGGTCGATCTTCGCGCCCGACTCGATCTGGGTGAGCAGCTTGCGCCGCACCCGCACGGTGTCGGCGCTCAGCACGGCGCCGAGCTTCACATACCCGTGCGTCCCCGTGGTGAACAGGCCATAGCGGCCGGGCAGTTCGGTGTCCGGAGTGCGGGTGAGTTCGATGGTCTGCGCGCCCGTATCGACGGAAATGATCTCGGTGTCCGCCACGCGGCCCTTGGGCGTCACGACGCGACGGCCGATGGAGAACACCACCAGCGCCGCACCAGTGGCGAACGCCAGAAGTGCGGGTAGGAGCAGAGCAACGGCGTGCCTGAGACTCTTCATCGCCTACCGACTCTAGCCTGTCACCGTGAGCGCACACCCCAACGCCGGAGCGCAGTTCGCACGCGTAGCCGACGAACTGCGTGCGACGGCGTTCCGCACAGACATCGTGGTGCGCGAGATCGCAGCCCCGCAGGGGCTCGCCCCCTTCTCGGTCGCCTTCGCCGCCGACGTCCGCCCGGGTGAGAACGGCGACTCCATCTACGGCACCGGTCGGCTGGTGCTGCTGCATGATCCTGACGAACCGCCGGCGTGGGGCGGGCCCTGGCGCATCGTCGCGTTCGCGCAGGCTCCGCTCGAGCCCGAGATCGGCACCGATCCGCTGCTCGCCGATGTCACGTGGTCCTGGCTCATCGACGCACTCGATTCCCGCGACGCCGGCTATCACTCAGCATCCGGAACCTCGACGAAGACCATCTCGAAAGGGTTCGGGTCTCTCGCCACTGAAGGCGATGGGGCGCAGATCGAACTACGCTCTTCTTGGACGCCGGAAGAGCCATTCCGGCCGCACGCGGAAGCGTGGGCAGAACTGGTGGGGATGCTCGCCGGTCTCCCGCCCGGTTCCGAGAACATCGCCGTGTTCGGCGCGCGAAAGGCAGGTCGTGACTGAGTACGCCGTCATCGACGAATTCTCCCGGTTCGAAGCAGCATGCCGCACACTGGCCGCAGGGACCGGTCCTGTCGCCGTAGACGTCGAGCGAGCATCGGGTTTCCGATACTCTCAGCGCGCGTACCTCGTGCAGGTCTTCCGCCGCGACGCCGGTGTGTTCCTGTTCGATCC